>JAPHTL010000207.1 GCA_026193355.1 Rhodospirillales bacterium | reverse complement strand
TGGTTGTCTTTCCTGTTCAGGGGAGCCGTTGTCATTTGAAAAATCGGTCAGACCTGCATGATTTCGGCTTCTTTGGCGGCATAGGCCTCGTCTATCTCCTTGATCTTCTGATCCGTGAGAGTCTGGATTTCGATGCCGTAATCGTGGTGAAAATCCTTCGAGATTTCGCCGTCTTTTTCGAGGTTCTTCAATTCCTCCATACCATGGCGTCGAATATTACGGATCGCTATGCGCGCTTCCTCCGTATATCTGCCGGCGACTTTCACCAATTCCTTGCGACGTTCCTCGTTAAGGGGCGGAATCGGCACCCGCACCAATTGCCCGTCGGTCGATGGGTTCAAGCCGAGATCTGAATCACGGATCGCCTTCTCAACCGCCTTGACCAGCGTTTTGTCCCAAACCTGAACGCTCAGCATGCGCGGTTCGGGAACGCCAACAGTTCCAACCTGGGGCAGTGGCATCTGGCTGCCATAGGCATCGACCATCAGCGGTTCAAGCAAACTGGTCGAGGCGCGCCCCGTACGAAGACCCCCAAATTCCTTGTGCAAGACTTCAGAAGCCCCATCCATCCGGCGCGTGAGATCCTTTTTCATAGCGCCAAAATCAAACTCGGCCACGACTTACTCCTTCCCCTGAACGATGGTGAAACGCCCTTTTCCACACAACACATCGGCAAGAGCGCCTTGCTCGTGAATCGAGAATACCAAGATCGGTATATTGTTGTCTCGGGCCAAGGCGATTGCCGGCGCATCCATGATTTTCAGATCATCAGACAAGACCCGCGAATGGGTCAAACGTTCGTAACGGATCGCATCCGGGTCTTTCTTCGGATCGGCGCTGTAGACCCCGTCCACCTGGGTGCCTTTTAGAAGGGCGTCGCAGCCCATTTCGACCGCACGCAAGGCCGCCGCGGTATCCGTGGTGAAGTAAGGGTTACCGGTACCCGCCGCGAAAATCACGACCCGCCCCTTTTCAAGATGCCTAATGGCCCGACGGCGTAGGTATGATTCACACACAACGGGCATCGGTATCGCCGACATAACACGCGCATCAACACCGCTCTTTTCAAGCACGCTCTGCACAGCAAGGGCGTTCATGACGGTGGCAAGCATCCCCATGTAATCGGCATTCGCCCGCTCAATCCCGGCGGCAACGCCTTTCATGCCCCGGAAAATATTGCCGGCGCCGATCACCAGGCACACCTGCGCGCCCATTTCCCGGACGCGCTTTATCTCTTCAATGATTCTTGAAACGGTATCCGTATCGATGCCGTATTCACCCTCGCCCATAAGCGCCTCACCAGACAGCTTGAGCAGGACGCGGCGGTATTGGATCTGATTTTCCATTTTGATCGTTCAAAATCTGAAAATGGGCGACAAATTACGCAACACCCACGGAAGCATGGCTTCGGGCAGGAATCGCGTGCGGCGGGATCATACACCAATCCCGCCGCACGGTATTACACTTAATTGGATAAGGTTGAGGAGGTTAGCCCTTGCCGGCCACCGCAGCGACCTCGGCTGCGAAATCCTCTTCCTTTTTCTCGACGCCTTCGCCAAGCGCGAAACGGACAAAGCCGGTCAACTTGATCGGCGCGCCAATTTCTGTGGCTGCGTCATCGAGAATCTTGGAAACCCGGCTTTCTCCGTCGATTACATAAACCTGATCGAGAAGGCAGACCTCTTCGTAGAACTTGCGCACACGTCCCTCAATCATCTTTTCGATGATTTCCTCGGGCTTGCCGCTCTCGCGGGCCTGTTCCTTGAGGACTTCGCGCTCACGGTTGAGGATCTCAGGGTCAAGATCGTCACGGCTGACCGACTGCGGGTTCGCCGCTGCGACATGCATCGCGATCTGACGGCCGAGGGCCTGCAACTTGTCCTTGTCGCCAGATGATTCGAGGCCAACGAGAACGCCAATCTTGCCAAGCGTAGGCTTGAGCGCGTTGTGCATGTATGTAGCGATGACGCCTTCGCTGACATTGATGGACGCAGAACGACGGAACGTCATGTTCTCGCCGATCGTGGCGATCAGATCGGTCAACTGGGATTCAACCGTGCCGCCTTCCGGATGGGCCGCAGCCTTGGTCTTTTCAAGATCACCGCCCTGCGCCAGTGAAACACCGGCGACCTGCTCGACGAAATTCTGGAAATCCTCGTTGCGCGCAACGAAATCGGTTTCCGAATTGACTTCAACAACCGCGCCGACATTGCCGGATGCCGCAATGGCCACAAGACCTTCGGAAGCAACGCGACCGGCTTTCTTGGCGGCGGCGGCAAGGCCCTTCGTACGAAGCCAGTCGACAGCGGCCTCCAGGTCGCCACCATTTTCAGTAAGCGCCTTTTTACAATCCATCATCCCGGCGCCGGTTTTCTCGCGCAGATCCTTGACCAGCGCGGCTGTGATCTCAGCCATCTTAAACCTCGTTCTTAGAAAATTTTAATAACAGTCTGTCGCCAATGAACAATTTATGTCCATTGGCGGAACAGAACGGTAGATTACTGGGCTTCCGTCGCGGCCGTTTCAGCAGCAGGTGCTTCTTCAGCTGCAGGTGCTTC
>JAPHTL010000244.1 GCA_026193355.1 Rhodospirillales bacterium | reverse complement strand
GATCGGCTATGCGACAGCATGGGTGGCGTTCCCGTTCGCCATGCTGGCGCTGTCGCGCATCATCGACCGGGAGAAGCAGTTTGTCGGCTACATCTGCGCCTATAACTGGTCGGCGATCATCCAGAACACGGTGATCCTTCCCGTCGCCTTCCTGCACGCGGGAGGGCTTGCCACGCCCGGTATCGCGCTGCCTCTGGGTCTGGGCGTTCTTGCGCTGGTTGTCGCCTATGTCTGGTTTATCGCCAGAACAGCGCTCAACGTTCCCGCAGCCACCGCTGCGGGCATCGTTGCGCTTGATTTCGTGGTGACCGGATTTGTCGATTCCGTAACCGAGAACCTGTCCCTGTATCCCGCCTTCTGAACCCCGGAAGGGAGAGCCCCCTTCAGGCGTTGCGTGTCAGGCGGCAGAACTGGAATTTCTGGTTGCCGCCGGCGGGCGTCGTGTGGACTTCGCTGCGGCTTTCTTCCAGAACGAAACCGCTTCCCAGTTCGGCGCACAGGCTCGCCGGGCTGTAGCGTCGCACCGGCAGGCCGCTGCATTTTTCGGGACCGTCGGGCGCAAACGTCGCGAGCACCGCAGCGCCCCCAACGGCCAACCCCGCCCGAAGGGTTGCGATATAGGCAGCGCGATCCGCAGCGGAAGTCATGAAATGGAACACGGCCCGATCATGCCAGAGGGCATAGATTCGCGGCGACCGCCAGACGGTCACATCGGCGACGACCCAGCTTATGCTGCCCGCGCTTGCGCCAAGGCGCTCTTTCGAAGCGTCAATAGCCCCCTCGGCGATGTCGAGAACGGTGATATCGCCATAACCACGCCCCACCAGACCGTCGACAAGCCTGGACGCCCCGCCGCCCACATCAATGATCGGCGCGGCCTTTCCGATGCCGGATGCGGCGATCAGGGCGAGGGAAGTTTCCGGTGATTTCTGGTACCAGCTTACCTCTTCGGGTTTCTTCCCTGCGTAAACGTCTTCCCAGTGGCGGCGGCGGTCATTCATGTCAGGTCTTTCTTCAATATGGCATCAGGTTCTGGAACCATGCGGCCAGAACGCCCAAGCCGATAAGGCTGAGCAGCAGGGGTGATGATAGCAGCCCGACAACGCTCAGCATCAAGCCGATAACGCCCCAGGATATCTGCCCGAGAAAAAGGGCGATGACACTGCAAATCAGGGACAGGGGAACGAAAATAATGCCTTGCAGGAAAATACCCGCAAACCCAAAGCCGACGGCGAACCACCCCATGACGGGATTTTTCTTTTCCTTCAGCGTCAAATCAAACGGCGTTTCATTCACGATCACTCGTCCTCTGGCGTGGCCCAGCGCCCTTGCGGGTAAACTGGAAAAATCGGGCGCACGTTCAATATAATACAATGAAACCGTTTTCGCACGGACAGTGGAAAGCTGAAGGAACGTCATGCACGTCCATTCTCTCGACAACTGGCGGCACGATCACGTCTTCATCGACGCGGACCAGCGCCGAAGCGAACGCCGCGCGCATATCGTCATTGCCCTGACCCTGGTCACCATGACAGCCGAGATCGCCGGCGGTCTTGCCTTCAATTCAATGGCGCTGCTGGCGGACGGCTGGCATATGGGCAGCCATGCCGCGGCGCTGGGAATCACGGCCTTCGCATACTGGTACGCACGAAAGAACCTGCGCGATAAACGCTTCACCTTCGGCACCGGCAAGGTCGGCTCACTGGGCGGTTTCGCCAGCGCCATCGTTCTCGGCGTCGTCGCTGTTCTTGTCGCCTGGGAATCGGCGGCCCGGTTCGCCAACCCCGTACTCATCTCCTTCGACGCCGCCATGACGGTCGCCGTCATCGGCCTGATCGTCAATCTGGTCAGTGCATGGCTTCTTCATCAGGGGGGGCATTCCCATCACGGCGCAGTAAATCATGAAACCGCACACCACCATCACGACCACAACCTGCGCGCCGCCTTTCTGCATGTTCTGGCCGACGCCCTGACGTCGGTTCTGGCCATTCTGGCGCTGCTGGGCGGCAAGATGTTCGGATGGGTGTGGCTCGACCCTGTCATCGGGCTGCTGGGTGCCGCCCTGATCGCAAAATGGACCGTCGGCCTGCTTCGCGACACCAGCCGGGTCCTGCTGGACGCCGAGGCCAGCCCCGAAACCCGTCAGTCAATACGCAAGGCCATCGAGGCGGACGCCGACAACCTGGTTTCCGACCTGCATGTCTGGAAGGTCGGGCCGAACCATCTGGCGGCCATTGTCTCGCTGGTCACCCACCAGCCGCGCGACCCCGCCGTCTACAAGGAGCTTCTCGGCCACATTCCGCAACTGGTCCATGTGACCGTCGAGGTTCAGGTCTGCGACGGCGACACCTGCCTGCCCGACGGCGCAATGGCCGAGGGCGCGTCTGTTCAGTAAAGAACCTCGACCAGATAAAGCCCCGCCGCCGGTGCGGTGGGTCCGGCGGCCGAACGGTCCCTGGCATCAAGTGCACGGCGCACGTCATCCGCCGTCCACTTCCCCTCACCCACCAGCTTCAACGTTCCAACAAGGTTGCGCACCTGATGGTGCAGGAACGAACGCGCCCGCGCACGAACATGCAATTCCTCGCCGGACCGTTCCACATCAAGCACATCCAGCGTCTTGACCGGCGATTCCGCCTGACACTGGGCGGCGCGGAATGACGTGAAGTCATGCCGCCCGATCAGCACCTTCGCCGCCTTGTCCATGGCGTCGGCATCGAGGGGAAACGGCACCCACCATGTCCGGTTACGGTTCAGCGCCAGCGGAGCACGGCGGTTGGTGATACGGTAGAGGTACGCCCGTTCACGCGCCGTGAATCGCGCATGGAATCCGTCGTCGCCGCCTGGAACCTCCTCGGCGGCGATGATCGACACCGGCCAGGCCTTCATATGAAAGTTCAGCGCATCGCGAACGGTGTCGGGGGCGGCGTCTCGTCCAAGATCGAAATGGGCAACCTGACCCAGCGCATGAACCCCTGCGTCGGTACGCCCCGCGACGTGTACGGTCACGGTTTCGCCGCAAAAACCCTTCACGGCCTCCTCGACCACCTGCTGCACCCCAAGGCCGTTATCCTGGCGCTGCCAGCCGACGAAATCCGTGCCGTCGTATTCGATGGTCAGTTTGAAGCGCGCCATCACGCCTTTTCCCCGTCCAGCACGGTTCCGGGCGGAAGGGCGTAACCACGCAGGAAGGCATCCGCATCCGTCGGGCCCTTGCCTGCCCGCTGGACCCGCAGAAGACGCAACGCATCCTTTCCACAAGCCACGGTCAGGACACCTTCGATAACGGTTCCCGGCGCGCCCGCACCTTCCACCGCCTCGGCCGCCAGCACCTTGATGCGTTCCTTGCCGTGTTCGAACCACGCGCCGGGCCATGGCGTAAGGGCGCGCACCATGCGGCTCAGTTCACCGGCGCTGCGCATCCAGTCAAGGCGGCCTTCGTCCTTGGTGATCTTGCGCGCGTAGGTCACACCGTCTTCGGGCTGTGGTTCGGGATGAAGCGTTCCGTCGGACAGTCCGGCCAGCGCCGCAACGATCATTCGCGCGCCCAGACCGGCAAGCGCGTCATGCAGGTCCTGCGCCGTCATCGTATCCATGATTGGCATCGCTTCACGCATCAGCATGGCGCCGGTATCCAGACCCTCGTCCATCTGCATGATGGTGATGCCGGTCTGCGCATCACCTGCCTCGATCGCGCGCTGGATCGGCGCGGCCCCCCGCCAGCGCGGCAGGAGGGATCCATGGATATTGACGCAGCCCAGGCGCGG
>JAPHTL010000056.1 GCA_026193355.1 Rhodospirillales bacterium | reverse complement strand
CTGGCAGGATACGATCAAGGCGGTTTTCCTCGACCGGGTCAGCGTGGTTTCCGAATATGACCGGGTTGTTCATTCCCCTTCTTTCGAGATGCACCTGCCAAGCGTGATTGCGTTGAAGGAATACGTTCCGGCTTCGCGTCGTCCGGCGTTTACGCGGTTCAACGTTTTCCTGCGGGATCGTTTCACCTGCCAGTACTGCGGCGACCGTTTCCCCACCCACGACCTGACCTTCGATCATGTGATTCCGCGCTCCCTCGGGGGGCGGACGACATGGGAAAACGTGGTGACCGCCTGTTCGCCGTGCAACCTGCGCAAGGGGAACAAGATGCCCAATGAGGTGGGGGTGCGGCCTTTGCGCATGCCCGCACAGCCGTCGAACTTCCTGTTGCAGGAAAACGGCAGGGCCTTTCCCCCCAACTACCTGCATCAAAGCTGGCAGGATTTCCTGTACTGGGATTCCGAACTGGAAGACGTCTGAGGCCGTCCTTTCCGTTCCTGTGCCGCAGAATTCCGCGTTTTTTTCCTACGATTCGGTTTGACATCGGCGTGCTTGTGCGTAAGATGCGCCCCTTCATTCCCGAGAATGTGGGTTCGACCCGAAAAGTGGACGGACCCCGCCCCCCGCGTAATGCGGGACCGGACTATCGGGACAAGACCAAACCGGTCAAACGAGTGAGAGAGTGACATGACAAAACGCATCCAGGCGAAGCACAAGATCGACCGCCGTCTCGGCGTCAACCTGTGGGGCCGCCCCAAGAGCCCGTTCAACGTTCGTGAATATGGTCCCGGTCAGCATGGTCAGCGCCGTCGCCGCCGTCCTTCGGATTACGGCACGCAGCTGGCTGCCAAGCAGAAGCTGAAGGGCTACTACGGCAACATCAGCGAAAAGCAGTTCCGCCGTTACTATCAGGAGGCCGTGCGCCGCAAGGGCGACACCTCCGAGAACCTGATCTCCATCCTTGAGTGCCGCCTCGACGCGGTCGTCTACCGGATGAAGTTCGTGCCGACCGTTTTCGCTTCGCGCCAGTTGGTCAACCATGGCCACGTCCGGGTCAACGGCAAGCGGGTCAACATCGGCTCGTACATGGTCAAGGAAGGCGACGTCATCGAACTGCGCGAGAAGGCGCGGGAAATTCCGATGGTTATGGAAGCCGCCCAGTCAGCCGAACGCGACGTTCCCGAATACATGACCGTGGATCACAAGAAGATGCAGGGCACCTTCGTCCGCACGCCGAAGCTTGAGGACGTGCCCTATCCGGTTCACATGGAACCCAATCTGGTTATCGAATTCTATTCGCGCTAAGCGCCGAAACCAGATACCGAAACAAAGAAAGGGCCGCGGATTTCCGCGGCCCTTTCCTTTTCGGGATTACTTGTCGAAGGCGGCGATCAGGCCGCCGTTTCGATTCCCTTCTCTTTCAGAAGGGCCTGCAGTTCACCATTCTCGGCCATTTCGCGGACGATGTCGCAGCCACCGACAAACTCACCCTTCACGTAAAGCTGGGGAATGGTCGGCCAGTTGGCGTACTGCTTGATGCCCTCGCGGATCTGCGGGTCGGTTAGTACATCGATGCCCTTGAACTTGATGCCAAGGCCGCTCAGGGCCTGGACCACGGCGGCGGAAAAGCCGCATTGGGGAAACATCGGGCTACCTTTCATGAACAGGACTACCGGGGTGTCGGTGATTTCCTGTTCAATGCGGGCGAATACTGGGTTGTCGTTCATCTCTGGTTCCGTTTCTGTCTGTCGTTGTTTCGTTGCAATCGCCCGTATGCGGGGCGAGTGGGCTTCAGGCGTTTTCGGGGACGCCGGTTTGCAGGGCAAGGGCGTGAAGCTCGTTGCCCATCCGGCCCTTAAGGGCGGCATAGACCATCTGGTGCTGCTGGACCCGGCTTTTGCCTTCGAACGTCCTTGAAAGGACAAGCGCGGCATAATGGTCGCCGTCGCCGCGCAGGTCTTCGATCGAGACCGTGGCGTCCGGGATCGCTTCCTTGATCATTGTTTCGATGTCACGGGCATCCATCGGCATCGGTGCGCGTCCTTCGTTTGTGTGTTTCCTTATATTCCGCAGAACTGCGGA
The DNA here is from genome assembly GCA_026193355.1 of Rhodospirillales bacterium. GTDB lineage: Bacteria > Pseudomonadota > Alphaproteobacteria > Rhodospirillales > JAPHTL01 > JAPHTL01. Next base: position 555 of record JAPHTL010000056.1, on the reverse strand, counting down.
TTGCCATGGGATATAGGGTGCGATGGCGTTCCTGTCAACGTGACGCGGAATGTGGATATCGCGGTTGCGCGGATGAGTGGGGGGGGTACAATCCGCGGTAGTGAAACAGGGACAGGGTGCCTGACCAAGAGGGTGGCGCACCGCCTGAGAGATAGAGGTTGGCCGTTTCATCGTGACGGACATTGTTCTCGAAGTCATACGCTTTGGCGTGATGCTGGGAATCGCCTTGCTGCTGTCGACGAAAAGCGGCAGTGGCGGGCTGTCTCGCGAAAATGGCTGGAGGCTCATCCAGGCGGGGTTCTGGCTTCTTGCCCTGGGCGCGCTATTTGACATCACGGACAACTTTTCCGCTCTCGACCGCTTTGTCTTCATCGGCGACACGCCCGCGCAGGCATTTATCGAGAAAGTCGTCTGCTACCTCGGCGGATCTGTCCTTCTGTTCCTTGGCATGTGGCGCTGGCTGCCGATGATCCGCCTCGCGCGCAATATGGAGCCGGAGCAGGTGCGGTTGGCCGACGCCCTTGAACATATTACCGAAGGCTTCATCCTGTTTGG
>JAPHTL010000218.1 GCA_026193355.1 Rhodospirillales bacterium | reverse complement strand
CGAAGTCCAGGCTGCCGCCCCCCAGGTCGCCAACCAGGCCATGGGCCCTGGGGAAACCGCAAAGGACGCCAAGCGCGGACAATTTCGCCTCATCGGCGCCCGGCAATATCTGAACCGGAATATCAAACAGTTCACCGACCCAAGCGGCGAACTCCGCCCCATCGGATGCTTCGCGAACGGCGGCCGTCGCCAGAAGATCAACGCGCGACAGGCCCATCACCTCGGTCAGACGTTTGAAGCGGATCAGGGTTCCCTTGGCCGTGGCAACCCCCTGCTGGCTCAGGCGCCCCGTACGATCAAGGCCACGGCCAAGGCCGCAGGCAACCTTCTCGTTGAACATCGGTATCGGCACGCGCGCAGGGCCGTCAAAGACCACCAGACGAACCGTATTCGATCCGATGTCGATAACCGCGACCCGGCCTTCGCCGTTGTCGGAATTCTGTTTCAAAGATGAAGAACCCATGGATCAGTCGTCTTCATCAAGGACCAGACGCGGGGTCTCCCAATCGCGCAGCGCGCTACCGCGCCCCGAAAGACTTGGGTTGGTCATGAAATACGTGTGGGCGCAGAAGTCATCTTCCTCGAACAGCACACGCTTGTAACGCCCGTCCTTGTGAAGCAGCCAGCTTTGCGCACGATCCTTCAGGTTTGCGACCATGATCTGGTCCATGACCTGCTGATGGACGGTCAGGTTTTCGATCGGAATCAGGGTTTCAACGCGGCCAGTCAGGTTGCGGGGCATCCAGTCCGCCGACGAGATGAATATCTTCGCCTGCCGCGACGGCAGATCATCCCCGTTGCCGAAACAGACAATCCGTGAATGCTCCAGATAGCGCCCGACAATGCTTTTGACGCGGATGTTGTCGGACAGGCCGGCGACCCCAGGCCGCAGGCAACAGATACCGCGAATGACGAGGTCGATTTCCACCCCGGCCTGCGAGGCCCGATAGAGCGCGTCGATGATGTCGCCATCGACCAGCGAATTCATCTTGGCCCAGATGGCGGCCTTTCGCCCGGCCTTCGCATTGGCGATCTCCGCATTGATGTTTTCCATCAGGGTTTCACGCAGGTTAAGCGGCGCAATCGCCAGCTTTTCAAGCGTTTCCGGCGTCGCGTATCCGGTCATGAAATTGAAAACGCGGGCGGCGTCCCGGCACAGGGCCGGATCACAGCTAAAAAAGGACAGGTCCGTATAAACCTTCGCGGTGACAGGATGGTAGTTCCCGGTGCCGTAATGCACGTAGGTTCGCAGGTGGCTGCCTTCGCGACGAACCACCATGTTGATCTTGGCGTGGGTCTTCTTGTCCAAAAAACCATAAACCACCTGCACACCCGCGCGCTCCAGATCACGCGCCCAGCGAATATTCGCTTCTTCGTCGAAACGGGCCTTGATCTCGACCATCGCGGTCACCGACTTGCCGAATTCCGCAGCCTCGATCAGGGCGCCGACGATGGGGGAATCGTTACTGGTGCGATAGAGGGTCTGCTTGATCGCCACCACGTTTGGGTCATGGGCGGCTTGCCGCACGAACTGAACGACGACGTCAAAGCTTTCGTATGGATGATGGACAATCATGTCCTTCTCGCGGACAGCGGCAAAAACATCGCCGCCATGTTCGCGGACCCGTTCGGGGAAACGGGCGTTGAAAGGCACGAACTGAAGCTCGGGCCGATCATCAACGATCAGTTTCCGGGTATCGGCCAGCCCGAGGAGGCCGTCGTGATAAGAAACGTCGTCTTCGGACCCGCCCAATTCGTCAAGAACGGGATCACGCAGGCTTGCGGGAATTCCCCTGTTGAGCGCCATCATGACGACATTGCCGCGTTTACGGCGTTTGAGCGCCGATTCAAAGGTGACGACCAGATCCTCGGCTTCCTCGTCGATTTCCATCTCGGAATCGCGGATCACCCTGAACTGACCCTGCGCCGTCGCCGTGCAGTTGGGGAAAAGGCTGTCGAGGAACAGGCTGATGACATCCTCGAGAGAGATAAAACGGATCCCGCTGCTGTCGTCAGGCAGGCGAATGAAGCGTTCCAGCAGGTGCGGAATGGGAATAAGCGCCTGGGTGGTCCGATCCTCCCCTTCGTAGAGAAGGTCGAGGAGAATCGCGAAACCAAGATTGGGAATGAACGGAAAGGGGTGCGCCGGATCAATGGCCAGAGGCGTGAGCACGGGAAAAACCTGCTCGAAAAAGCGGTTTTCCAGCCACGCATGGTCCTTTTTCGAAAGTTCGCACGGATCAATAACCGCAATGCCGGTGGCGCGAAGCTCCTTGCGCAGAACCAGCCAGCAATTCTGCTGTTCCTGCATCAGGACATCGGCGGTCTCGCGAATTGCCGCCAACTGCTGTGCCGGGGTCAGGCCATCGGGACTTTGCGTGTTGATTCCGGCGCGCACCTGCCCCTTCAGACCAGCTACCCGGACCATATAGAACTCATCAAGGTTGGCGGCCGAAATCGAGAGAAACCGCAGACGCTCCAGCAAGGGGTGTCGGGAATTTGAGGCCTCTTCCAGAACCCGCGTATTGAAGGCCAGCCATGAGAGTTCCCGGTTGAAAAACCGCTCCGGTGCTGTCGATTCGGGAGGGGTGGGAGCTTCATCCACGCGAACGGTTGCCGTGTCTTGCGTCATTATCGGTGCCGATATGTCTGTTTCATGAGAAAATTCTAATCCGAACGCGCCTGCATGTCATTGACGGCGTGCGAAAAAACGCCAAAGTGAAGCCACACACCCGATACAGGCCTCGCGCCAGAACCAGCGGACCGCATCGAATGAAACGCCTCTTCCTTATGCGCCACGCCAAATCGGGCTGGGATAACCCCGCCCTTGACGATTTCGATCGCCCCCTGAATGAAAGGGGGCGGGAAGCTGCGAGGGCGATGGGAGCCTATATGGCGCGCGCCGGGCATCACCCTGCCGTCATTTTCTGTTCATCAGCGCGCCGCACCAGGGAAACCATGGACATCATTCTCGACCAGTTGGCGGAAAATCCGCCGGTCCATTTGGTGGACGATCTGTATTTGGCGTCCGCACGGGCCCTGTTCGGAGCAATTCACCGCGCCGATGACCGTTACCGGTCGATCCTGCTGATCGGCCACAACCCCGGCATGGAAACGCTTGCCATGGACCTCGCATCACCAGCCAGGGGAAACGGAAAGGACGCGTCCGCAAAAAGGCTGGCGCACAAGTTCCCGACCGGCGCCCTGGCGGTATTCGAGGCCAATATTCAAAAATGGTCGGCAATCAGCGAGGGGCAATGCGCCTTGAAGGCGTTCATCCGCCCCAAACACCTCGATGAGGACTCCCGTCAGACAAACTGAGCCTGCCGTTCCTCGGCAAAGCCGTCAGGCGGTAGCGACGCGGCGCTGGTCCTGCAAGCGGGCATCCTGTTCGCAATAGAGGGTATAGAGCGTCTCGATAACGGCGCAGGCCTCCTCTCCTGAAAGCGAATAGTAGATCGTTTGTGCTTCCCGGCGTGTCGCCACCAGCTCATCCCGCCGCAACCGGGCAAGGTGCTGGGAAAGGGCCGACTGACTAAGTCCGATTATCTCTTCCAGCTCACCGACGGATTTTTCCCCCGGAACAAGCTGGCAAAGGATCAGCAACCTGTGCTGGTTGCTCATCGCCTTGAGCAGGCGACTCGCCCGCTGCGCATTGTTGTGGATGCGTTCAAGATCAACATTGATCAATGTATTCGACATTCCAAAACCCCAACGGTAACCCGGCGGTCACATGGAAACATGAAGGAGAATCCCCCAAAACCTTGACTTTTCCCCTGCCCCATCCGGTTCTGAATATTCGCGTTGTTTAATGTTCTAATATACCGGTCGACACACAAACCCACCAGCGCAAAGTGACTATTCCAACTGGGACAACGGCTATCACCAGCATTTTTTTTGTGTGCTTTAATGGCAAATCGGGCAATTCATCATGTCGTTTTGCCGTCTCCCATGGCGCTTGAAACCAGCGCCAGCAGGGGGGGGATGATTGCAAGGGTGAGAATCGCCGACAGGGTCAACCCACCGACCACCACGGAACCAAGACCGCGATAAAGCTCCGACCCGGCGCCTGGAAATACGATAAGGGGCAGCATTCCAAACACACTTGTCAGCGTGGACATGAAAATCGGACGAATCCTGTTTCGCGTTGAAGCCATGATGGCGTCTGCAGCCGACATGCCGTCCTGCCGCTGGTGATAAAGAGTCTGATGAACCAGCAGGATGGCGTTATTGACCACAATGCCGATCAGAATGACGAACCCCAGCAAGGTCAGCATATCAAGCGGATGGAAGGTAAATATATTGAGGATAGCCAACCCGACCACACCTCCGGCCGTCGCCAGCGGGACCGAAAACAGGATGACCAGCGGATAGACGAAGCTTTCAAACAGGACCGCCATCACCAGATAGACGATGATTACCGCCAGCCCCAGTTCGATGATCATGGCGTCCCAGGTTTCCGTCAGCTTGTCCGCCGTTCCCGACATCCTGACGCTGACCCCGGGGGGCAATCCGGCTTCACGCAAGGGCGCGATCACATCCTTATCAAGCATCTCCATCGCCGCTTCAAGCGGCAGACCAGGCCGAGGCCTGACCTCAAGCGTCACCGTCCGTTCGCGTTCGATGTGCCTGATCTGCGTCGGACCAGACGTCACGGCGACGCGCGCCAGCGAACTTACAGGAAGGATCTGTCCCGATTGCGTGACGACCGGCAGGTTGTTGACATCCTGCGTGTTCTCCACCTTTTCCTGCTTGCCCTTGAGCGTCAGATCGATGCGCTTTCCGCCCACCGTGACCTCCGCCACGCGCAGACCATCGTTGAAGGCATCGACCGTCATCCCCAGCTCACGCGCACTGACGCCGCCGTCAGCCAGACGCATCGGGTCTGGCAGGACGCGGACCTCCGGCGCGCCAAGCTCCAGACCCGGCTTCGGGCGGAACTGGTTGCCCTTCTCCATGGGCAGTATGCCGACGATCTTGCCGCTAGCGACAAGCGCGACATCGAGAACGCTTTCCAGTTCCGGCCCGGAAACGTTGACATCAATCGAGCGGCCGCTGCCAATGCTGCGCCCGAAAAGCGAGGGTTGGGTGATGAAACCAAAGGTTCCCGGTTCCTTGAAAACCGGCTCGCGCAGGATGGGGATCAGTTCCGCCGCCCGCTCCGGCTCCTCAGCCGCGGCGCCGACGAAGGTCATGCCGCGCCTTGCCACGAAGAAAAAATTCTTGATCTTGGGCGGCCCGCCTGGTTCCGCCTCTGCGCCGGTTTCATCCACCCAGAGGTGACGCACGGCGTCCTCCACCTCGTGGGCGATTCCCGTTGTCGTCTCCAGATTGTAGCCGGGCGGCGGCATCACGACGCCAAGCACCAGGTTGCGATTGCCCTCCGGCAGGTATTCCAGCTTCGGCAGGAACAACCAGGTGGCAAGGCTGGCCACCCCGCATATCGCGCCGACAACGGCGATTGCACGGGTACGACTGGCGATTACCCCTTCGGTCTGTCTCAGGACGATTTTCACGAAGGCCGAAGCGAACCCGTCAACAACCGGCACACGGACATGGGATGCGCTGTCGGTGTACTGCTCCTTGAGCAGCCGATTGGACAACGCCGGAATTACGGTCACGGCGACCAGAAGCGACAGCAGAACAGCCACCGAAATGGCCACGGCGATATCACGGAAAAGCTGCCCGACCTCCAGATCCATAACCAGAAGCGGCAGGAACACCATGACCGTGGTCAGGGATGAAACGAGGACCGCGCCCCATACCTGCGAGGCCCCGGTATAGGCCGCCTCACTGCGCTTTTTCCCCTCCTGCCGCAAACGGTAGATGTTTTCCAGAACCACAATCGCCGCATCGACGACCATACCGACGGCAAAGGCGATCCCGGCCAGCGATATGACATTGATTGACCGCCCCATCGCCGCCATGGCGACGAACGAACCGATAACGGAAACCGGGATAGCCAGCGAAACGATGAGGGTGGCCCGCCCCGAACGCAGGAAAAGAAGCAGGATGGCAGCGGCGAGGAAACCGCCTACCCATATGTTCTGCCGCACCAGTTCTATGGCCGAATCGATGTAGACCGTTTCGTCGTAAACCTGCGTAACCTCCAGCTTGACCGGGCCAAGCTGCCGGGTGTTCAGTTCGGCGATTGCCTCGCGGATTCCTTCCATTGTTTCAATGACATTGGCGCCCTGATCGCGAACCGCGTTGAAGGCGATCGCAGGCATTCCCTGTCGCCGGATGATGGCCTCGGCTTCCTTGTAATCGAAATGCACGGTTGCAATGTCGCCAACAGTCGCCCGAGCGATACGCCCGGTCAGCGGATCCTCGACCGAACGCAGAACCACGGCGGCAACCTGTTCCGGCGTGGTCAACGCGCCTTCGGTCCGCACCACATAGCGGCGTTTGCCTTCCGCCACATCGCCGGCGCTAAGCGACACGTTGGCGGCGCGCAACGCCTCGACCACCGCGGGAACGGTCAATCCGAAGCGGCTCATCTGCGTGGGGTTGACGGTGACCACCATCTCGCGCTCGCTGCCGCCGAAAACGTTGACGCGCGACACCCCCTTCACCCGTTCCACCCGATCGCGTACGACATCCTCGACGAAGTCGCCGTAGGTATGGATTGGTCGTTCATTCCCCGCGGTCCGGGTGATGATGAACCATGCAATGGGATTGTCTTCGCTGCCGGCCGTATCGAGGGTCGGTTCGTCGGCCTCTTCTGGATAACCGCTCACCCGATCAAGGCGATTGGCGACAAGCAGCAACGCCTTGTCCATGTCCTGACTGGCCGCGAATTCCAGGGTGATCGTCGCCCGACCGTCTTCGGACTCGCTTTCCATCAGTTCGAGCCCCTCCAACCCGCGCAGGACATCTTCCTGGGGGTTGACGATCTCGCGCTCGACCTCGGCCGGGGCCGCGCCGGGCCACATCGTCGTCACCGTGATGACGGGCTTGCGAACATCGGGGATAAGCTGGATGGGGATGACCTGCAAGGCGACAAGGCCGAACAAAAGGATCATCAGAACCGCGGCGACAACGGCGATCGGCCTTTCGATGGCGGTACGGATCAGGTTCATCGCCGTCGCCCTTTACTGACCCGAAGCGGCGATCCGCACCTTCTGATCGGGGCGCAACCGCTCATTGCCGCGAATCACGACCTGCATGCCCGGTTCAACCCCGCCGAGGACCTCGAAACGCCCACCAACGGGTTCGCCGAGCTTGACGGGAACGATTTTTGCGATTCCATCCTGAACGGCGAAAACCAGGCTGCTGCCCTTGCGGAAAATCAACGCATCCTTGTGTACCGTCACGGCCTCGCGCGTTTCGCCGAGCGGCAGTTCGAGCGTCACGCTCTGGTTGGCCGCCAGCCCCCGCCCTTCCAGGTCGAAATCCGGTGTAAAGCGCACGGCGCGCGTTCTGGTCAGGGGGTTTTCCTCCGGGACCACGGCGCGCACCGTCGCCGAAACATGCTTCTGACCGTCGATCTTCACAGGAACCACCACGCCCGGCGAAAGCCCCGTGACCCGGACAGAGGGAACATCCGCCTCGATTTCCAGTTTTTCGTCGTTGATCAGCGTATAGACCGGCGCGCCGACATTCAGATAGGCCCCCGCTTCGGTATGACGAACGGAAACAACGCCGGCATAGGGCGCCTTGATCTCGGCGTCGGCAAGGGCGATTTCCGCCAGTTTCAGATTGGCGCGGGCGCGGTCAAGCTCGGCCCTGGCCTGGGCCAGACTCGCCCTTGAATGCGCCACTTCCTTTTGCTTGTCCTCAAAGCGCGCCTGATTGAACGCAGCGGAGCGACGCAACCGCTCCAGCCGGCTCAGGTCCATCGTCAACCGGTCAAGATCGGTGCGCGATGCTTCCAGACTGGCTTCCTGCTGACCCACCTCGGCCAGGCGCAAGGCATGCTGCCAGCGCAGGCTGTCGGAAACGAGAACGGCAATGACCTGATCTTTTTCGACCCTGTCGCCGACCCGTGAACGAAGCTCGGCCACCGGGCCGGCTGAACGCGCGGCAACGACGCCGGACTGGCTGGCCAGAAGTCGCCCGGTCAGCGGAATGGTCTGTTCTATTTTTTCCTGAACCACGGCATCGACGTGAACGACGGTTCCCGTGTCGTCCTGCGCCGTGGCGGCACAGGGCAGCGAAAGCGCAACGGACAGAACAAAGGCGCCGAACGCGGAACCGGACAATCGACTGTAAGATGGCACCTTCAGGCTCCTGCTGAACGCTTCACACCATATGGCAGCGCGAGGTTAGCGCCCTTCCCGCCCCGCCGTCCATAGGCACAAAAAATGTTTGTTCAATTGACCGAAGAGAGACGGACCTGGGACGTTGGCGCATACTGGATGTTTCGCCCGTCACCGGCCTCATCAACAACAACGATATCCCCTTCGAAGCGCGCGTTGGGATCGCTGTTCTCGTTGAAATAGAACCAGATGAAGCATGCTGCGCCAAGATCCTGATCCGTCATCGGCGATTGGTCATTGTCGGAAACCCGCCTTTCCAGCATCCCCCGCGACTGCTCCAGCAGGGGGGCATCGTTCTGGCTCGGCCGCTCGGTCATCTGGCTGGCGAATTCCTCGTACTGTTCGTCGGCAAACTCAAAATCGGCGACAACACCCGCCTTGAAATAAACGACTTTCCTCATTCCCTTCCGCTTCCTTTCGCTTCGTCCTCTTCGTCCGCAGTCCGCAGCAGGATATCGCGAACCAGGGGAATTGTGATGTTTCGCCGCTCCGCAAGTGCTGCGGCGTCAAGATCGGCGACCATTTTACGAACCGCCTCGAACGACCTCTCCATTCGCGAAAGCATATAGGAGACAACGTCCGGGTCCACCTTCAGTTGACGGTCGGCGAACTGCTTTACCAAAAGCGCCTGCATGACGGCATCATCCGGCGGATCGATTATCACCACCGGCACGGTTCCCAGCCTTGACCGCAGATCTGCAAGGGAAACGGTCCAGCGCATGGGTGCCGTCCGCGCCGTGAACAGGATGTGCCCGCCAGCCTCCTTCGCCGCATTGAAGATATGGAACAGCATCGTCTGGTCTGCGCCATCTGTCAGCGCAACATCGACATCCTCTATGACGCAGGCCGCATGTTCCTCGAACAGGGAAACGGGATCGATGGACGGCAACAAGGCTGGATCAATGATACGGGCATCGGCGCGGGCCGCGAACACATGCGCCAGATGTGTCTTTCCCGATCCAGGAGGACCGACAACGGCCAAAGCCGGTCCGGGCCATCCATCCGGCCACCGGTCAAGCCAGGCCACCGCCTCGCTGTTGTTCGGCGCGACGAGAAAGTCTTCTCCGTCAAGCGAGGGGCGGAGGCCGAACTGCAGGGCAAGCTGCGCGTTATGGCTTGTCATGTTTTCTGCCACGGCGTCAATCTCCGCCGAAGAATCAACGGTCTTCGCCTTCCATGAAGATGGCCCGTTTCCCCCATTTGAACACATAGGCGGCCCCCGAAGCGACGGTTGTCACTGCAACCACATAGGCCATCCCCTCGACAAACGCCGCGCCCGGGTAGTCGTGCGAAAGCGAAAACAGGACGGTCGCCGCCAGAACGATCTGGGCGAACGTGTTGATCTTGCTGATCTTCAGGGGATCCATTTCCAGCGAATGAGTAAGGGTCTCGAACAAAATGGCCCCGCCAACAATCAGCAGGTCGCGGAACACGACCAGAATAACCAGCCAGGAGGGAAGTATCTCCTGATAGCCGAGGGTGAGGTAAACGCTGACCAGAAGGGCCTTGTCGGCAAGCGGGTCGAGGAAGGCGCCAATCACCGTTTCCGCATTGAACCGCTTGGCGATGAAGCCATCGATGGCATCGCTTACCCCTGCCGCAATGAACAGCCAGAAGGCGATCTGCGTTTCCCCCGCTATGATCAGCCACACCGTCACGGGCACAGCCAACAGCCGCGCAACGCTGATCAGGTTCGGCAGAAGCTGGATGAAGGCGGAATTCACCGCGCCCCTCCTTCCGTTTCGCCCGCTCCCCGCCGGGTTCCGGCGAAGCCGATTACCCAGCTTCCCATTTCTTCGTTCACGCTGAGGTCGATCTGCTCAAGCGCCAGTGAAAGCTGCTCTACACCGCCAAGGAAATGAAGATTCGCCTGCACCTCGCTGCGGGAAAGCGAAACGAGGTCTACCCTGGTGATAACGGCGACCGAACCGAGGCGACGGCGAATTTCAATCCAGTCGGCCAGCCCCTGCACCGGAATGCGCGCGGCAAGCACCGCCGGATTCCCGAACTGTAAGAGGTTGTCGCGCTTCCAGTGGTCCTCGACCTGCGCCGTGATTTCCGTTGCGGCGCGCCTGAGCATATCCGCTTCGCTTTCGCCTGCCCTGGAAAAGAACGTCATGACCAGGGTTTGTTCCTGTTGAACAGTGCCATAGCGGGTGACGAACACCTCGACGAGGACGCCATTGCGCACAGGATCGTGTTTCATGATGGCATAGGCGACAACCGCATCGGCCGCCCCGTATCGCTTCGCGATCGCGCCCAGACTCTGGATATCGCCTTCCAGCGCCTGCGTATGCCCGATGGTTGCGATATCGGCAAGATCGCCCAGCGGCATCACAAAGGGCACCAGCCCCACGCGCGGGGGCATCGTTTTCCATGTGTCCCGCCAGGGGTTGGGATCGTCCCACATGGAAACGGCGCCGGCGCGCTCAAAGACAGAAAGGATCAGAACGGGTTTGCTTTCGGTTTCAGCGAAGGGAACGCCGTGATCACGCAACAGGGCGCGAACATCATCCTCCTTGAAGCGATAGTTCAGGCGCGCCAGATAGCGCACAGCAGAGGTCTTTTCCTCGGCGACATCGAAATCCCTGACCAGCGACGCAAGCTCCTGTCGGGTCGGTTTTGGCAGTCGCTCCCTGTCAAAGCGCATGGTCAGCCGCTCCAGAAGCTTTTCCAGCGCTGCGCTTTCGCCCTGGGCAAGGGCCAGTTCCCGCGCCTTGGCCGCGGTTTCGGCGGTCACGTCAACGGTAACATCGCGCACCTCATAGATATCCGCCGCCCGCGCAGGCGTACAGACAAGGGTCAGAGCCGCAGCAAGGAAGAAGACTCCTGCCAGGGGTCCCGTTAAAACCGAAAAAAGAGTTCGGATATGCCGTCCATCCATGATTGCAAACCGTCCCGGATAAAGTATCCTCTGCCCGACCCGACCGAACCCTGGATACCAAAAACGGCGCAATAATGGCCGCCGTTCTGTTCCGGTCCGCGAGTCGGGCGTAATGTAACACGCCGACGCGATGGAGGAAGCCATTAACCCGACCGAAAAACAAGGCCTGAGCTACAAGGACGCCGGCGTGGACATCGACGCGGGAACCGCACTGGTCGAGGCCATCAAACCCCACGCGAAATCAACGGACCGTCCGGGCGTCGTTTCCGGGCTTGGCGGCTTCGGCGCCATGTTCGACCTGAAGGCCGCCGGTTTTTCCGATCCCATACTGGTTTCCGGGACCGACGGCGTTGGCACCAAGCTGAAGGTCGCCATCGAGGCGCGCAAGCACGATACCGTCGGAATCGACCTTGTTGCCATGTGCGTCAACGATCTTGTCGTGCAGGGGGCCGAACCCCTGCTGTTCCTCGACTACTACGCCATGGGACGGCTGGAAGTCGAAACCGGCCGCAACATCATTGCCGGAATCGCCGAAGGTTGCCGCCAGGCGGGTTGCGCGCTGATCGGCGGTGAAACGGCTGAAATGCCCGGCATGTACGGCGATGGAGACTACGATCTGGCCGGATTCTCGGTTGGCGCGGTAGAGCGCAGCAACCTTCTGACCGGCGCAGATGCAGCACCCGGCGACGTTTTGATCGGCATCGCCTCGTCTGGGCCGCATTCGAACGGCTACTCGCTGATCCGCAAGGTGGTCGAGCGCACGGGCCTTGGATACGACACCCCCTGCCCCTTCGACGCAGAAGACGGCCTAACGCTGGGCGAGGCGCTTCTGACGCCGACCCGCATCTACGTCAAAAGCTGCCTTGCGGCGATCCGCGAAGGCGGCGTAAAGGGCCTGATCCATATCACCGGCGGTGGATTCCAGGAAAACATCCCGCGCGTTCTTCCCGGCCAGACGGCGGCCCGGATCGATTGCGCCGCATGGGCCGTCCCGCCTGTTTTCAAGTGGATCGCCAAAAGCGGCGGCGTCGCACCGGGCGAGATGATGCGAACCTTCAACTGCGGGATCGGTATGGTCCTCGCCGTCGAGGCACCAAAGGCGGAGGCCGTTCAAAAGGCGCTGCGCGATAACGGCGAAACGGCAACCGTTATCGGACAGGTCGTGGAACGCGCCGCCGATATGCCCGCGGTCATCCTCAATGGTCTGGAAGAGGCATGGAAGCCGTGACCAACGCGCCCCTCAAGGTTGCTGTCCTGATCTCGGGCCGCGGCAGCAATCTTCAGGCCCTCATCGACGCCTGTGCGCAACCGGGGTTCCCGGCGCGGATCGTCCGCGTCATTTCAAACGAACCCGATGTCTTCGGACTGGAACGCGCCGCGCAGGCGGGCATCCCGACGGCGACGATAAACCATCGCGACTTTCCCAACCGCCATGCCTTCGAGGACGCCCTCCACGCCCAGCTGGTTGGGGACGGCGTGGAATTCATCTGCCTCGCCGGATTCATGCGCATCCTCACCGACATCTTCGTCGAGCGCTGGCTTAACCGCCTGATCAACATCCACCCCTCGCTGCTTCCCGCATTCAAGGGCCTGCACGTCCATGAACAGGCGCTGGAAGCCGGCGTGCGTTTTTCGGGCTGCACCGTCCACTATGTCCGTCCGGCGATGGACAGCGGCCCGATCATCGTTCAGGCGGCGGTGCCCGTTTTGCAGGACGACACGCCAGACGACCTGGCCGCCCGCGTTTTGCTGGCCGAGCACAAGGCCTTTCCCCTCGCCCTGAAGCTGATCGCCGAAGGGCGGGTCACCCTGGCCAACGAATGCGTGATGATCAAGGGGGCCGAGATGCCACGCCTGCCGCTGCTCAATCCATCCGAGGAATAAGCCCGGAAACAGGCGATAAAAAAAGGGGGGCGCAGGGCCCCCCTTTTCGTATTCGCGCCTTACGGCAGGATCAGCCGACGATCTCGCACTGCGAAAAGAAGTAGGCGATCTCGATGGCCGCGTTCTCCGGGCTGTCGGAGCCGTGCACGGAGTTTTCCTGCACGTCGACGCCGAAGTCCTTGCGGATGGTGCCTTCATCGGCGTTGGCCGGGTTGGTGGCGCCCATGACTTCGCGGTTGCGGATGACGGCGTTTTCGCCCTCAAACACCTGCACCACGACGGGGCCGGAAATCATGTAATCGACAAGCTCGTTGAAGAACGAGCGTTCCTTGTGAACGGCGTAGAAGCCTTCGGCCTGCTCGCGGGTCAGGCGGACACGCTTCTGTGCGACGACGCGCAGTCCATTTTCTTCGAAGCGCTGAACAATAGCGCCCGTCAGGTTGCGCGCGGTGGCGTCCGGCTTGATGATCGACAGAGTGCGTTCGACGGCCATGGTTCTCGGTACCTTTTTTATCCCTCGGAAAAAATCTTACCCGGTCCCGAAAGTCGATATTTGCGACCGCCGGTCCCGAGGCCGCGCGTTATAGCCGCTTGGGGCCGCACTGGCAACTGATCTTCGTCAAGTTGTTTCCGAAGGCGATTGGCCGTGCTATCACCCCGCCCATGCTGCACATCAAGGATCTGACATACCGTATCGGGGGGCGCGCTTTGTTCGACAGCGCCACCGTCGCCGTGCCCGCCGGACATCGCGTTGGACTGGTTGGCCGCAACGGCACCGGCAAGACGACCCTGTTCCGCCTGATCGCGGGTGACATTCCCGT
>JAPHTL010000201.1 GCA_026193355.1 Rhodospirillales bacterium | reverse complement strand
TGGCGGCGACAATGGCGATGGAACCGTTTCACCCAACTGGCGCGCCTGCGACAAGGCGGCCCTTGATGCAGAAGCGGCGGCAGCGGCAGCGGCAGCCTCGGCGGAGACCAGCGGAACAGCTCCAGCGCTTACGGCCGATGAGGCGTCATCTCTGCCAGCATTGCCTTCCCCGTGCAGGAAAGCCGGTCTGCCGCGCATGACGGTGATCGATGCGGTCATTATCCGCAGCCAGGATCTCAGCACGACCAGCAAGGGCGTCAATCTGCTGGATGGCCTGCAGGTCACCCTTGGCGGCAACCTGATCGATTATTCACGTGTGCATACAAAAGATACGTCGCAATACAGCAAAAACAACCGGAGCTTCACGATTGCCTTCCCATCGTCGGATTCGGCGGTCACCTACAACCTCAACATCGCGAACGCCACCGATACCCGCAACGAGGTCATCGCCCGGCCGTCCATCGTCGCCCTGGATCGCCAGTCGTCCACGTTCTTTTCTGGCACAAACCTGTCTACCGTTTCGTCCGGGCAGTACGGCGGCAATGCTGTTGATCACCAGGCGGGCGTCAGCCTTTCCGTGACGCCGACCTTTATCGACGACGACAGCATGTTGCTGGCCATCAAGGCGGCCCGATCGTTCTTCGATAGTGATGCGTTGACCCTTTCGGAGACGGTGCCGTCGTCGCGCAGCGTGGTGCAGGCCAATGTGCGTATACGTTACGGGCAGACCCTGGTGCTGAGCGGCCTCAACGAGCGAGAAAGTCAAGGAACCGATAACGGCGTGCCGGTGCTCAAGGACCTGCCGTTGGTTCAGTATTTTTTCAACAAGAAGACAACCAGCGAATTCAACAAGTCGGTTCTGATCCTGATGACCCCCCGCCGCGTCGATGCCACGGGCACGCCGAGGGCCGAGTCTACGTCACATAAACCCTCGCCAGAACTCGCCAGAATCCGCCAGCGGGCCGAGGCGATGATGCCGAACGATGGCAATCTCGCCCTGATCCGCGCCAACCTGCAGAACAGCGTCTTCTACCGGCAATTCCAGTCCGGCGACATCAAGGCCCAGGTGTGGACCCGTCCCGGCGAAATGCGCTCCCTGCTGGACGACCTTCTCGGCCTGCTGATTTTCTGATCCTTCCCGGCCGCATGCAACCTCCACGGTATAATTGTGTGGACGGTTTTTCCTTGTGGGTGTTCCATTGCAGGGAATGGTGAATTCTGGAGATGGAGAGGGGAAACAAGATGAAGAAACATAAGTCACACGGGGCGCAGATCACCCTCATCGCCGGTGCGGCCATGCTCGGGGCCGTTTCACTCAACGCAACCGCATTCGCCATGCCCGGTGACATGAAGGCCTGTCAACCGGCGATCACGGATGTGCGGATCACCAACACCAACCTTCTCAGCGTCATTGGCGTTCTTTCGGACGCCCAGAAGGATATAGGGAAGGTTCAGCATTATCTGCAGATCCCGCTCGATCTGCGTGATGATGTGCACAAGCTCAACACTACGATGTCCGAAATCGACAAGATGCTGACATATCTTGCGGATCTGGCGGACGCCGTGCCGGAGATAGCGGAACCGATAAACAATATTTCAAATGCACTGAACACGGTGCAGAAGGATGTGGTGACTCCGATCGACAAGATGGTCAGTGACGTGGTCAATACCCTGCCGATCAAGCAGATCAAAGATGAGCTAGGCACTGCCAAGAAACATCTGGGCGAAATCGAGGCGCCGATTGTCAAGGTCCAGCAGAAAGTCTCGGATGTGCTGCTCTATACCAACAATGCCGTCGCCGTTGTTTCACGCTTCCCTGAGGGCGCTTGCCGAAAGCCCATCGCCCAAGGCGTCAACGAATACTGCATCGGTCTTGATGATGTGGCCCGCCCGATAGCCAATGCGGAAAACGGGGTGACCCAGACAGTCACCGGTATCGAACGGACGATACAGAAAGACGTGTTGGTGATTCTTGAGCCCTTTGATGTGATCAGGCGCGAACTGGAAACGGTTACACACACCATAAACGGCATCCACCACCAACTTGTGCTTATGGAGCGTGATCTTAGGCACCGCATTCATCTGAAGATTGCAGGGTTCACTGTTGTGTCGTTTTCGGTAAAGGAAATTCTGGATGAGTGGAATCACGTCGTTAACGTGGTCAAGCACTTCATCGGTCTGGACAAGGCGGAAAAATGGCTTCGAAAGGAAGTGAGTCATATCCTGCACCCACCGATACACAACATGGAGAAAGCGATCCGGCATATGATCAAGAGCATCAGGATCGATGGCATGAACATGGCCGACGCCAAGAGGCTTCTTAACGGCATCACTTCGGAAGTTCAGGCGATGAAGAATGAATTCGCCGATGCTGAGGCAAAGCTGGAGGCCGAAAAAAACAAGGCCGAGGCCTTCGCCAGGAGCGCTTGTAAATAAACCGGCAGCCCCCCCTGACACAAAAAAAACGCCGCCCTTCGGGGCGGCGTCTGTTTTCCAGCAGAGCAGAAACCTGTTCCGCAGGCATCAGTTCTTTTTGAGCGGCGCACCCAATTCGCGGCTTTGCAGCGATGCGGTCTTTTGGCGCAGGGCGTCGAGAAGCGCTGAAATCCTGTCGCCGCCGCGCTTGATGACAGAGCCGAACTCGGACCTTTGGGTCTGGCTCATGCTGACGCCCTCAACGACGACATCGACGATCAACGGGCGGCCATTGGGCGAGCGCACACGCCAGTCAACCTGAATTGGGGGCTGCCCTTTCGGGCGCTTGATTTCTGAACGGACCAATACGTCCTTGTCGCCTTCATCGCCCTGCTGCACGGCCTGGATGACGTCCAGGGTTTCGCCGGTGTATTCGGCGAAGCGGTTGACGTAGGTGACGACGATAAAGTCCTCGAACAGTTTCAGGTATTCCGCCTGTTCCGCATCCGATGCGTTACGCCAATAGCGGCCCAAAACAAAGCGGCCGATGGCGTGTATGGCGAAATTCTCGTTGAGAAGCTTGCGAAAGCGTGTCGTCCGTTCGTCTTCTGTGATTTTGCCCGCTGTGATGACATTGATCGCTTCGCCGGCCATTTCCTCAATGAAACGCTTGGCCGTTGCGTCAAATGATTCGGCCCGCACGGCGACGCTGCCGGTCGCAAGAAAGATCGCCATCGCCACGGCTGCCGTAGCGGACGACATGAAGGCCCTTCTTTTCAGCAAGCGAATCATCGGTCGGCGGAAACCCTGTCCATGCGTTCGGCGGTTTCGGGCGCGCTGTTTCTTTGCGACAGGCCGGGTGCTGGCATCGGCCCGTTGGTCTTCCCGTTCTTGATTTCATGCGCGCGATGCTGACGGTACAGGCTGCGCAGGGTCGCATAATAATCAAGCGATGTGCGCTCCATCTCCTGCAAGGAGTCGTAGTTTGCTGCGCGCAATTCCGTCGCTGTGCCGCTGCTGCGGCTGTAGGTGATCCATTCGCGATGCGTGTTGTCCGCCCAGCGATTCAGGGGATCGGCCAGGAAGTCGACAACCAGACCGACGATATCGCGCGGGTTGGTCGGGCCGATAACCGGCAACATGATAAACGGCCCTTCAGGCATGCCCCAGATCGCCAGCGTCTGGCCAAAATCCTCGCTGTGGCGGTAAATGCCCCATTCCCCGGCCTGATCACGCAGTCCTGCGATGCCGACGGTGGAATTGATGACAAAACGCTTGAGCGTAACGCCTGCGCGGTCAATGTCGCCCTGCAACAGGTCGTTAGCGAAAACGACAGGAGAACGAAGGTTGTTCAGGACGTTGCGGATGCCATTCTGAATAATCGGCGGCAGCACGTCCTTGTAGAAGATGGCGGCGGGTTCGATGAACCATGTATCAACCAGCTGATAGACCCAGAAAAGGCCACGGTTGAGGCCCTCCAGCGGATCGTTGGCCTGGGCCTCCTGTGTCTGATCGGCGGCGGCCAGATACATTTCCTGCGGCGCCTGCGGCGAGACCTGACCGGATGCATGGCCAACCGTCGCAAAGGGCGCGGAAAAGACAAACGCGGCGAAAAAAACGGCCAATATTTTCATCGTGTTGTTTCTCTTCTTTATTACGCTGCGCAGTAGGTTCATCGCGGTTCCAATTGCTTTCGCCACTCTGCCGTACTCCGCCTGCCCGTTGTCAAACTGCCCATGCAAGACCCCCGGAGAATCCGGATATCATGCAACGTTTTCAGTAACACAGCGTATATGGAAAAGCCAGTGGTGACACCACGTGTGGTTAAGCTGCGGGTGTTTTGTGGCATTTCCGCAACATGTTGTTTGTGCGGGAAGCAACACAAGATGTGGTGTCAAAGCCGGGAATTGGCGAAATCGCTTGATGGAAGGCGCGAACTGATCTTTATATGGCCGAT
>JAPHTL010000005.1 GCA_026193355.1 Rhodospirillales bacterium | reverse complement strand
TTTTCCGTGATCTAGGCGATCAGATCTTGAAGGGCTTTCAGCAACCGCTTCCCCTGCACGAAGTCGTCTGGAAAACATCCGCGCAGGAGGCTGCGACGACCTCATCTCCGGTAACTCCTGATCCGGCCCCCCCTGCGGCGGCTCCCGCCACTGTACAGCAGGGCAGCACGGAGAAACCGGAAACGCCCGCCGAAACGGCAACAGATCCGGGACCACCGCCTCCCGAAGCACCCAAAACTTCCTGATAAAAAAATTTCCCGGCGCCCTTGCCCGCCCAATTGACCGGACTATATCAACCCCTGCCGGATCGTTTGAAACGCCTCTCAAGAGGGTTTCGAAGGGCGGTCCGGCAATGAGTCGGGATGGCCATTTGGCATCCCATTTCAACCATGTTGCTTCATGCAGGAGAATATGGACATGCGTACAATCGATTTTTCCCCTCTCTTCCGTTCGACCATCGGTTTCGACCGTATCCAGCGGATGCTCGACGCCGCGCAGACGATCGAAGAATCCACCAACGCCTATCCGCCCTACAACATCGAGGTTCTCGAAGATAGCGCCTATCGCATCACCATGGCGGTTGCCGGTTTCTCGGAAGACGATCTGGACATTACGGTAAAGGAAAACACGCTCTTCGTTTCCGGCCGCCAGGATAAGCCGGAAAACGACGTGAAGTATCTGCACCGAGGCATCGCCGGACGCTCTTTCGAACGCCGTTTCCAGCTTGCCGACCATATCAGGATCAACGGCGCACGCCTTGAAAACGGATTGCTTCACATCGAATTGCTGCGCGAGGTTCCCGAGGAACTGAAGCCGCGCAAGATAGCCATCTCCGGCGCTTCTTCAGGCAAGGCTATCGAAGGAAAAAAAGCCGCCTGATCGCTAAGGATCGTTCATGAAAATGGCGGGCGCACGGAAATCTCCGCTGCGCCCGCTTTCATGTCGAAAGGGGGGGGCGGGTAAATCAGTGACCAGCGGCGGCGATGATATCCGCCTGCGCCCGAAGCCTTGCGACAAGCGTCTGCAATATTCTGTGAACCACGGGGTCCGTTTTCTTCAGACGCGCATCCAGTTCATCACGCGACACAACGACCAGCGTCACGGCGTCAACGGCAAGGGCCGAGGCTGAGCGTGGCGCATCCGAGATCAGTGCCATTTCGCCCAATATGTCACCGACGGCAAGATTGGCCAGCGTCCTCGCCTCTCCATCCTCTTTGTTCCGCGTTATGCGAACATTTCCGGTTTTCACCAGATAGGCCTCTGAGGCGCTTTCTCCTTCACGGAAAATCACATCGCCGCTGTCGTATGCTCTCGTAGGATATTTTTCACTCATGTCTCAACGCCCGCCACATTTAAACGGCATAGAAACCATAAGCGGACGTGGCCCCAACGCCAATAAATCTTTGCAAAGCCCTTAAATGAATTGTATTTCATGAGGGGAGTATCGAACTATGTTCATTGATACCCCCTGTATGCGTCCGGCAAGGGCGGCGGTGGGGGGGACCGGCAAACAGAAGAAGTGAAAACAATGCCAACATGTCTCATTGTCGACGACTCGAAAGTCATCAGGATGGTCGCGAAGAAGATCGTCGTGGAACTCGGGTTCGAACCCGTTGAAGCCGCGGACGGTCAGCAAGCGCTTGACGCCTGCAAGAATAGTCTTCCCGATGCGGTTCTTCTGGATTGGAACATGCCCGTCATGGATGGCATCCAGTTCCTGATCGAACTGCGGAAACTTCCCGGCGGAACGGCTCCGAAAGTTGTTTTCTGCACAACGGAGAACGATCTCGGGCACATTCAGAAGGCCATTGAGTCGGGGGCCGACGAATACATCATGAAACCCTTCGACAGCGAAATCGTTCAGGCCAAGTTCTCACAGGTCGGCTTGCTTTAGCACGTTCACGGCAATGCCTGACCACAAGGAAACGGCACACTTTCGCGGCGGAGACTGGCTAACATGAGCCCCGAAGACTTCGACTTTGTATCCCAGCTTATCAAGAAGCGCTCCGGCCTCGTGCTGACGCCGGAAAAGGGCTATCTGCTCGAAAGCCGCTTGTTGCCGCTGGCCCGTAAACAGGGGTTGAAAAGCCTTGAGGAACTGATCGCAATCTTGCGTAGCAGGCCAGAAGAAAAGCTGCTTCACGAGGTCACCGACGCGATGACGACAAACGAGTCGTTCTTTTTTCGCGACACCAGGCCTTTTGACCTGTTCCGGGACGAAGTCCTTCCCAAACTGATCGAATCGCGCCAGGCCAAAAAGCGGATTCGCATATGGTGCGCAGCCGCTTCGACTGGGCAGGAGCCTTATTCCCTGGCGATGATCTTGAACGAACAAGCCGCCAAACTTGCGGGGTGGCAGTGGGAAATCGTCGGAACCGACATTTCGACGGAAGCCCTTACACGCGCCCAGTCTGGCATGTTCACCCAGTTCGAGGTTCAACGCGGACTGCCAATCCAGCTGCTTGTGAAGTATTTCAAGAAAATGGGCGACAAGTGGGAATTTGATCCCGCCTTGCGGGCGAAGGTCAAATTCAAGGAATTCAATCTCCTGGGGGAGATTGGCGCGCTCGGAAATTATGACGTGATCTTTTGCCGAAATGTTCTGATCTATTTCGATAAGGAAACCAAAGGCGCCGTCCTCGCAAAAATGGCAAAGATGCTCCCCGATGATGGCCTTCTTTTCCTTGGCGGCGCAGAAACCGTTCTCGGCATTACCGAACAATTCAAACCGATCGCTGGTCAGCGCGGTATTTACGCCGTCGTGAAATAAGCCTGAATCCGGACAGGAACAGATCATGAGTTACGTCACCTGGCGAGACAGTTTATTGACCGGCATTCCCGATATCGACAGGGACCACCAGACTCTTTTCGACCTCGCAAACCAACTGCATGATTCCTACGCAAAGGGTGTAGACCCAAGCGAAACAAAGGAAGTGTTCGCCGCGCTGCTTGATTACACCGACTACCACTTTCGGCGAGAGGAAGACCTTCTTGACAGAGAAGGCTTCCCGGACACCGAGGCGCATAAGCAGGCGCACGAAGACCTTAAAAATCAGGTCATTGATCTTTATGAACGCTACAGGAAGGGCGAAGAGGGGGTGATCCTTGACCTTCTTGCGTTCCTCAGTAATTGGCTGCGCTTCCACATCATGGAAGAGGACATGGCCTACAAGG
>JAPHTL010000191.1 GCA_026193355.1 Rhodospirillales bacterium | reverse complement strand
TGGTCGCCTTCGGACCCGTATCGACCGACCTGTACCTGCCGTCGCTGCCCGCCATGCAAGACGCCTTTGGCGTCGATGTCGGCACGGTGCAGCTTACCCTGTCGGTGTTTCTGGCCGGTTTCGCCGTTGCGCAATTGATCTATGGCCCCCTGTCCGACCGCCACGGGCGGCGCCCCACCCTGATCGCGGGCATCGTTCTTTTCTTCGCCGCATCGCTGATCTGCGCCTTCGCGCCGAGCATCGAGGTGCTTCTGTCCGGACGTTTTTTCCAGGCCGTAGGCGCAGGGGCGGGACCGGTTCTCGGCCGCGCCATCGTGCGCGACCTGTTCGACCGGGAAGAGGGCGCACGCGTCCTTGCCTTCATGTCGTCGGCCATGGCGTTGGCCCCCATGGTCGCGCCGATCATCGGCGGGCAATTGCATGTCGCGTTCGGCTGGCGCGCCAACTTCATTGCCCTGGCCGTACTGGGGGCGGTCGCCCTGTCTCTTGTCTGGCGCATGGTGCAGGAAACGAACCGTTACGCCGATCCTTCGGCGACACAGGCGCGTACCATCGCCGCAAACTTCCGGGTGCTGCTGCGCAATCGGGAATTCCTTGGGTACACCCTGTCCGTGATGTTCAGCTATGGCGCACTGTTCGCTTTCATTTCCGGTTCTTCGTTCGTCCTCATCGGTGTGCTGGAGGTTCCCCCCCAATACTTCGGTTTCTGTTTCGCTTCCGTCGTCATCGGTTACGTCAGCGGCGCTTTCGCGGCGGGAAAACTCGCCCGGCGCATCGGCGTTGGGGGGATCATCCGCTTCGGTTCCTTCCTGATCGCCTTCGGCGGCGTCGTGCTGGCTGGTCTGGCCTGGGCCGGGGTGTCCCATGTTCTGGCGGTGATCCTGCCCATGTCGGTTGTGTTCTGCGCCGTGGGCTTCGTCATGCCGACCAGCATGGCCGCATCGATCGCCCCGTTTCCCAAAATGGCGGGGGCGGCTTCGTCGCTCATGGGGTTTTGCCAACTCAGCAGCGGCGCGCTTGTGGGCTTTGCGGTCGGCCATCTGCACGACGGCACGACCCGGCCCATGGCGACCATCATAGGAGCAATGGCTATTCTGACTCTCGGCGTTTATGCCGTTATGATTCGCCCCCGCACTGCGGTCTGATCACCGCTTCCCGCCGAGGAAATTGAGCACCCGCTCGAACAGATCAGGTTCAGCTGAAGGTGCAGGACCCTGATCGGGTGCATGCGCCCCACCCTTCGGCAATGGACGGGGAGGCAAACCTGCATGGGCGTCTTTCATGATGTCGCGCCACAAACCCGCAGGCAGGCCGCCGCCGGTGACGTGCCGCATGGGCGTCCCGTCATCGTTGCCGAGCCATACGCCAGCCACGTAATCCGCCGTATAACCGACGAACCAGGCATCCCGGAAATCCTGACTGGTGCCGGTCTTTCCCGCGGCCGGTCTGTCCAGCGCGGCGCGTTTTCCAGTGCCGGTTTCAATGACCGCGCCAAGCATGTCATTCATCGCATCCAGCGCGACCGGACCAACAACAGCGCCCACGCCACCACCCCTGCGGCGATACAGCGGCAGGCCCGTATTATCGTCAACCGCCGTGATTCCATAGGGCCAGACACCCACCCCCCCGTTGGCGAAGGTCGCATAGGCCGTCGTCAGTTCAAGCAGGGTTACTTCCCCCGCGCCCAGCGCGATGCCAAGGTGATCGGGTATATCCGTGGTGATGCCCAGACGCCGGGCGGCCGAGATCACCTTTCCCGCACCAACCCGATTGGCCAGCTTGACCGCCGATGTATTGACCGAATCGGCCAGCGCATTGCGCAACGTGATCTCTCCCCGGTAGGTCCCGTCATAGTTCTGCGGCTTCCATTCACCGATGGTCACCGGCTCATCCATGATGGTTGAATCGGGACGCAGGCCACTTTCAACCGCAGCCAGATAGACAAAGGGTTTGAAGGCTGATCCAGGCTGGCGCAATGCCTGATCGGCGCGATTGAACTGACTGTTCCGGTGATCACGTCCACCGGCCATGGCGCGCACGGCCCCATCCGGCGTCATCACCACCACGGCGCCCTGGGTCGCTCCTGCCTTTTTCCCCGGACCGTCAAGCAGCGCGCGCAACCTGGTATCGACAATGTCCTGAAGGCGGCGGTCCAGCGTGGTGCGCACAACGGCATCGCCGGCAAGGGGGCCGATATAGTCCACCGCCTGTTTCATCAGCCAGTCGGCAAAATAACGCCCGACCCGCTCCGGCCGGATTTTCGCATAGGACCGGCCGCGCAGCTTGCGCGCCTTTTTCGCCTGTTCGGAAGAGATAAAACCGGCTTCCACCATGAGGGCGAGGACCTGCCGTGTCCGTCGATCCGCCAGATCAACGTCGTTGACCGGATTATAGCGCGAGGGCGCCTTGAGCATCCCGGCCAGCATCGCCGCTTCGTAAAGCGACACGGCACGCGCCGATTTTCCGAAATACCGTTGCGATGCGGCCTCGACTCCATAGGCCCCGGAACCCAGATATACGCGATTGAGGTACAGGGTAAGGATCTGGTCCTTGGTGAAACGACGTTCCAGCCACAAGGCCAGAAGCAGTTCGCGCGCCTTGCGGCCGAACGTCCGTTCATTTGAAAGGAACAGGTTTTTGGCGACCTGCTGGGTAATGGTGGAACCGCCCTGAACCACGCGACCTGCGCGGATATTCGCCACGGTGGCCCGCGCCAGCCCGATGAAATCGAGGCCCGGATGGCTGTAGAACCGACGATCCTCGGTGGCCATCACGGCATTCGGCAAGTGCCCCGGCAGTTCCCGGATTTCCAACGGGCTGCCCGTCAGGTCACCAAAACCGGCGAACCGTTTCCCCTCGTCATCAAGGAGCGTTACGAGGGCGCGATGACTGCCGGTCATGGCGGTATCGAGATCGGGCAGGGTATAGGCGAAATAGGAAACGACGGCCGCAACCGCGACAAAACCCCAAATCGCGACAACCAGCATCCATTTCACGATCGCTGAAAGCCAGCCGCCCCTGCGGGGCGAGGCGTGCCGTTTCGTGTCGGGTTTCGCCGAATGTGCGCTTTTCGCCTTTTTGGCCATTGGCGCAGTCTTCCTGCGTCCCGGTTAGAAAAGCGTTAAGCGGTGGCGCTTCAGGGCTTCTTGCAGGACAGCGCCTTGTGCAACACCGCCGCATCGATTGTCGATCCGCCGAAGTTGGTGCGCCATGCGTCCGCCGACGCCAGATTCGTCTTTGTCAGGTTGGCGCCGCGCAGATCGGCGTTGCTCAATTCCGCCTCCGTCATGTCGGCGCCGGACAAATCGGCCTTCACCAGCGTTGCGCTGTAAAGGTTCGCCCTGACCAGGGTGGCGTAACTGAGATCGGCTTCCGACAGGTCCGCATCGCGGAAATCGGCCTCGCGCAGGTCCATACCCTTGAAGTCGGCCTTGCGCAGATCGGCGGCGACGAAACTGGCCCGTCGCCCACCGGCCCGGCCTTCCAGCCATGCCGCATGTTCCCCCAGAATCAATTCCAGTGTGCGTTGGTCCATGGCGTCCTCCTGTTTCCGATTGGCGACGCGTCAGTACGACGTCGCAGTATCCTACACGTCCAGATTTGCGACGTTCAGCGCGTTGGTCTGGATGAATTCGCGCCGTGGTTCGACCACATCGCCCATCAACGTGGAAAAAACTTCCTCGGCCTCGTCGATGTGGCCGATCTTCACCTGAAGAAGCGTCCGCACGTTGGGATCGAGCGTGGTTTCCCAAAGTTGCTCGGGGTTCATTTCGCCCAAGCCCTTGTAGCGCTGGATGCCGATGCCCTTGCGGGCCTGCTCCATCACCCCTTCGATCAATGAGATTGGTCCTGTGATGACCGTATCCTTTTCCTTGATGCGCAGGGTCCCGTGCTGCAAATAGTTTTTCTGCAAGGCGCCCGCCATGGCGTCAAGGCGGCGGGCCTCGGCGCTGCGAATCACGCCACCGTCGAGGACATGGCGTTCGGTCACGCCCCTCAATGTCCGTGAAAACGCGAGGCCGCCGTCTTCAAGGGGCTCCGCCGACCAGCCGCGCTCGGCCTCTCCGGCCAGGTGGTCGAGGCGCTTGACCATGTAGGCGGCTGTCGCCTGCGCATGTTCGGTATCCGACAGCACCTGTGGATTGAGGGCGGCTGAAATCGCCGCCTGCTCAAGCACCTGCAGCGGCGCGCGCTGCGACATTGAGCTCAGCAACGCCTTGATCGACCGCGCCTCGATGATCATGTTGCGCAGATCATCGCCAGCGACCTGGCTACCGTCATGATGCGTGAAGACGCAATCGTCCAGCGCACCATTGATCAGGTAATCCTCCAGCGACCTGTCATCCTTCAGGTAAACCTCGGAATTTCCCTTCTTGGCGCGATACAGCGGCGGCTGCGCAATGTAGAGGTAGCCGCGTTCGATAATCGCGGGCATCTGCCGGAAGAAGAACGTCAGCAAAAGGGTCCGGATGTGGCTGCCGTCCACGTCGGCGTCGGTCATGATGATGATCTTGTGGTAGCGGCACTTTTCGATGTTGAAATCGTCATGCCCGATTCCGGTGCCCAGCGCCGTGATCAGTGTGCCGATTTCCGCGGACCCGAGCATCTTGTCGAAACGCGCCCGCTCGACGTTCAGGATCTTGCCCTTCAGCGGCAGAATCGCCTGATGCTTCCGGTCGCGGCCCTGTTTGGCCGACCCGCCCGCGGAATCACCCTCGACGAGGAACAGTTCGGAAAGGGCGGGATCGCGTTCCTGACAGTCGGCCAGCTTGCCGGGCAGGGAACTGATATCCAGAACGCCCTTGCGGCGCGTCAGTTCGCGGGCCTTGCGCGCGGCCTCACGCGCGGAGGCCGCCTCGACGATCTTGCCGACAACCTGACGGGCCTCGTTCGGATGTTCCTCCAGCCACTGACCCAGCTTGTCATTGACGATATTTTCGACAACCGGTCGCACCTCGGACGAAACCAGCTTGTCCTTTGTCTGGGACGAGAACTTGGGATCCGGGACCTTGACCGACAGGACGCAGGTCAGGCCCTCGCGGATATCGTCGCCGGTAAAGGAAATCTTGGCCTTCTTGGCCAGACCGCTTTCCTGAACATAGGTGTTGATCGCACGGGTCAGCGCGCCACGGAATCCGGCAAGATGGGTGCCGCCATCGCGCTGTGGAATGTTGTTGGTGAAGCAAAGGGTGCTCTCGTGGTAGCTGTCGTTCCACTGCATCGCCACTTCAACCGTGATGCCGTCCTTTTCGCCGCCGCACGCGATGACCCCGCCGTGCAGGGACGATTTGGCGCGATCAAGGAACTGGACGAAGGCTTCGAGACCGCCCTCGTAATGAAGGTCGACGGTCTTTGTCTCGACATGGCGCGCGTCTGTCAGGGTCAGCCGGACACCGGAGTTGAGGAACGCCAGTTCGCGAAGACGGTGTTCCAGCGTGGCGAAGTCGAACTCGATATGGGTAAACGTTTCCGGCGAGGGAAGAAACGTCACCTCGGTTCCCTTGCGTCCATCGGCATCGCCCGTCACTTCCAGCGGCGCCTCGGCTTCGCCACCGCGAAAGCGGATGAAATGCGCCTTGCCATCACGCCAGATCCGCAGTTCGAGGGTTTCCGACAGCGCGTTCACCACGGATACGCCGACGCCATGCAAACCGCCCGAAACCTTGTAGGAGTTCTGGTCGAACTTACCGCCCGCATGCAATTGGGTCATGATGACCTCGGCGGCGGAAACGCCTTCTTCCTTGTGGATGTCGACAGGGATTCCCCGGCCGTTGTCGCGCACGGTGACGGTGCCATCGCCGTTGAGGATCACCTCAACCAGATCGCAATGCCCAGCCAGCGTCTCGTCGATCGCGTTGTCCACAACCTCGTAGACCATGTGGTGCAGGCCGGTGCCGTCGTCGGTGTCGCCGATGTACATGCCGGGGCGTTTGCGCACGGCCTCAAGGCCACGCAAAACCTTGATCGACTCGGCGTCGTAATCGCCGCCTTCCTTGACGCCCTTGATTTCCTCGTCGCTCATTGCCTATCCGTTCACCTTGCGGTTTCGCATATCGCGGTTTTCCGCTGTTTCGTCATCATGCGAATGCGACTTCCGCATCCCGCACCTTGAAGTGCTGGGCCTTATCGCCCAGCGGCTCGAACAAAGACGCATCCGTCCCGGTCATCCAGGCCTGCGCGCCAATGCCGCATATCTCGTCGAACAGCGCAACGCGCCGTTCCTCGTCCAGATGCGCCGCCACCTCGTCAAGAAGCAGCAAGGGCGGCGCGCCCCGTTCCGCCGCCTGCAGCCGCGCATCGGCCAGCACCAGCGAGATCAAAAGCGCCTTCTGCTCGCCCGTCGAACAAAGCGCGGCGGGCGCATCCTTCGCCAGATGGCGAACCACAAGATCGCTGCGGTTCGGCCCTTCCGCCGTCGTCCCGCTTTCCGCGTCACGGCCACGTCCCGCGGCCAGAGCGTCGCGCAGCCGATCCTCGACCGCCAGGGCTGGAGAACCGGCAAGCCATTCTTCGAGCGTCCCGTCCATCCGCACCCCGGCCCGGGGAAACGGTCCGGTCGATGCCGTACAGGCTCCATTCAGCCTTTCCGCCATCTGCAATCGCGCTGCGGACACCGCCACGCCCTTTCCGGCCATCGTCTCTTCCAGCGCGCCCAGCCATGCCTCATCGCGTGGACCCTCACGCAGAAGGCGCAACCGGTCACGCGCCGCCTTTTCCCATCCCGTCAGCCGTCCCGCATGGGCCGGATCGAAGCCATAGACCAACCGGTCAACAAAGCGGCGGCGCGCCGATGAGCCATCCTGAAACAGGCGATCCATCTGCGGCGTCAGCCAGACCGCGCTCAATACCTCGGCCAGATCCGCCTGGCCACGGGCCGGTTGCCCGTCGATCCGCACAATGCGCCTGTCCCCGCCGCCGTTCTGGCCCGGCTCGACGCCGGTGCCAACATCGACAATGCGCCCTTCGGCCCGCACACT
>JAPHTL010000222.1 GCA_026193355.1 Rhodospirillales bacterium | reverse complement strand
GGCAGGAAGGGAATCTCCTGCTTGCGATCGGAATCGAACAGCCCCTCGGCGGCCAGTTTCCTTCGCCGGTCCTCCAGCAGCTTGAGCAACGCGCCCTCGCCCGCCAGTTCCATGCTTTCGATGACGATCTGATAGCTCGACCGCCCCGGATAGGTGGTCAGCCGCCCGGTGACGATGACCTCCATGCCCTCTTCGGGACGCATGCCCAGCCGCGCCATTGCGCCGCGCCAGATGATCCCGTCCAGGACCGCGTCGGAATCCTTCAGCCGCAGGTAGCAATGCCCCGACGCCGCAACCTTGGGCGCGGAAACTTCCCCACGCACACGAACCACGGCGAAGCGGTCCTCAACCGTGCGCTTCACCGCCTGGGATATCTCGCCAACGGACAGAATCGGCAGGTTGTGTCCGCCTTTTCCGTCGTCCGCGTTCGTTTCGGGGTTCACAATGTCAGTCATCACCGGGTACGACTATGGTACAAGTCCACGCATACAGACAAGACGGGAACGAGGAAAAAGCATGAAGGTTCTGGTTGTCGGCGGCGGTGGCCGCGAACACGCGCTCTGCTGGGCCATCGCCAAGTCGCCGAAATGCAAGAAGCTGTACTGCGCGCCGGGGAATGCGGGAATCGCCGAGGTCGCGGAATGCGTGGACATTGGCGCGGAAGACGTGGACGCCGTCCTGGATTTCGCCAGGAAACAGGCCATCGATTTCGTCATCGTAGGCCCCGAGGCGCCCCTTGTTGCGGGTTTGGTCGACAGGCTGGAAGAAGCAAACATCAAGGCATTCGGTTGCAGCGGCAAGGCCGCCGAACTGGAAGGGTCCAAGGGGTTCATGAAGGACCTCTGCGCCAAGTACGATATTCCCACGGCCGATTATCAGCGATTCGACGAACCCGACGCCGCCAAGGAATACATCATCCGCAAGGGCGCACCCATCGTGGTCAAGGCCGACGGTCTGGCGGCAGGCAAGGGCGTCATCCTGTGCCATAACCAGAACGAGGCCTTCGCCGCCGTCGATCACATGATGAGCGAACGCGTCTTCGGCGACGCCGGGGACCAGATCGTGGTCGAGGAATTCATGACCGGCGAGGAAGCCAGTTTCTTTGCGCTGGTGGATGGAAAGACGGCCCTGCCGCTGGTTTCCGCGCAGGACCACAAGGCGGCCTATGACGGCGACAAGGGGCCGAATACCGGCGGCATGGGGGCCTATTCCCCCGCCCCCGTGGTAACGCCGGAACTGACCGACCGGATCATGGAAACCATTGTGAAGCCGACCATCGACGGCATGGCGAAGGAAGGCCGCCCCTACAAGGGGATCCTGTTCGTCGGCCTGATGATCGATGAAAACGGCCCACGCGTCCTTGAATACAATGTCCGGTTCGGCGATCCCGAATGTCAGGTCCTGATGATGCGCATGAAATCCGATGCGCTCGACGCCCTTCTGGCCGCCGCCGAAGGGCGTTTGGACAAGATCAGTCTGGAATGGCATGACGACGCGGCCATGATCGTCGTGATGGCGGCCGAAGGCTATCCTGGGCATTACGAAAAAGGCAGCGAGATCAATGGATTGGATGCAGCCAAGGCAATCGACGGCGTGACCGTCTTTCATGCCGGAACGAAGTCGGACGGCAACAGGGTGTTGGCCAACGGCGGCCGGGTTCTGGGCGTCACCGCCCGCGCGCCCTCGGTGGCCGATGCGCAGAAGCTGGCCTATCGGGGTGTGGACGCCATCGACTGGCCGCAGGGCTTCTGCCGACGCGACATCGGCTGGCGCGCCATCGCACGGAAGTAACCCCCTTTTCAAAGTCGCGCGACGTTCCTACCTGTCAGGCACTCAATCGCCCGACAGGAGAACATGACCATGGATGACAAGACCCGCACCGAACTTGAAGCAGCCGCGTTTCGCGGCCTTGTCGAACACCTGCAGCGCCGCACCGACGTACAGAACATTGACCTGATGAATCTGGCCGGGTTCTGCCGCAACTGCCTTTCCAAGTGGTACAAGGCGGCAGCCGATGAAAGAGGCGTGGATCTGGCCATGGATCTGGCCTATGCGGCGGTTTATGGCATGCCCTATGCCGATTGGAAGGAAAAGCACCAAAAGAAGGCGACGGAGGAGCAAATGCAGACCTTCGAGGCGACGAAACCCTTGCATGCCCATATCAGCGGCCACTAAAAAGGCTGTTGGGACACACAAACACTTTCAGGAGGGGGCTCACATGCGGCTTCTCATTTCCATTCTTCTGCCCTGGCTCGGTTTCTTCACAATCGGGCGGCCCATCGCCGGCATCATCTGCCTGATCCTGCAGATTTCCCTGATTGGCTGGATCCCGGCCGCTATCTGGTCGGTCTATGCGCTCAGCCAGTACAACACCGACAAGAAGATCGACGCGGCGAAGAAGGGCCTCTGATCCATGGCGACACCCGACCCGCAGCGCATCGGCGCCGTCATCCTGAAACTGGCGATTGTTTCGCTTCTGGTCGGGCTGGTCCTGCGGGCCTTCGATATCGAGCCGCGCAACCTGCTCTCCTCGCTGGGCGAGACCGCGCAGAAGATCTTCGACGTGCTGGTCGGTCTGGTGGACTGGACAATCCCCTACATCCTGCTCGGCGCCGTCGTTGTCATTCCGATCTGGTTGATTATGGTCGTCTTGCGCGTGGTCCGGGCGAAGAAGGGCTAGGGTCAGGCCTCATCAACGCCTTTCTCGGAAAAACGCCCTGAGAAGCGCGGCGGCCGCCTTCTCCTCAATCCCTCCATAGACATCGGGCTTGTGGTGGCAG
The DNA here is from genome assembly GCA_026193355.1 of Rhodospirillales bacterium. Taxonomy (GTDB): domain Bacteria; phylum Pseudomonadota; class Alphaproteobacteria; order Rhodospirillales; family JAPHTL01; genus JAPHTL01. Next base: position 4,666 of record JAPHTL010000222.1, on the reverse strand, counting down.
GTCGGTTGCTCGAACACGCGCGGGCCATGGTCAACCCCACCGCCCTTGGGGTCATAGGCCCCGAAATAGAGGCGGCGGATTCGCGCAAAGGAAATCGCCGTAGCGCACATCGGGCAGGGCTCCAGCGTCACATAAAGGTCGCAGCCTTCAAGGCGAGGATCACCGATCCTGGTGGCGGCCTCGCGGATCACCAGCATTTCGGCATGCGCCGTAGGATCATTCAGTTCCTCGACCCGATTGCCCGAGGCGGCGAGGATTTCACCCGTCCCGCCGTCGACGACAACCGCGCCCACGGGAACCTCGCCCCGCGCCGCCGCCTTGCGCGCCTCCTCCAGCGCCCGTTCTACCGGTGTCAAAGTACTCATACCCGAACCTTGCGATCACCGGTGCCGTGGGTCAAGGGCGATTGGGGGCGCCAATTGGGCCCTGCGCCCTTGCCCCCTGCCCCACAGCGCCCTACAGTCCGGTTTTATGAGAACCCCCGTCATCGGCATCACACTGGATTCGGAACCGGCAGGCGGCTACGCCAAGTTGCCGTGGTACGCGCTGCGTGAAAACTATTGTGACGCGGTGGCCGAGGCTGGCGGCCTGCCGATACCCCTGCCCCACAATCCGGAACTGGCGGGCGAATACCTCGCCATGATCGACGGGCTGGTGATCACCGGCGGCGCGTTCGATGTCGACCCCGCCCTGTTCGGCGATGACAGCCGTCACCCAACGGTGATCCTGAAGGAACGGCGCACGGCGTTTGAACTGGCGATCACACGCGGCGCGCTGGACGCTGACCTGCCGATCCTCGGGATCTGCGGAGGGCAACAACTTCTTCATGTCGTCCTTGGCGGGAAGCTGATCCAGCATATCCCTGACGAGGTGGAAAAACCGCTGCCCCATGAGCAACCCAACCCGCGCACCGAACCGGGACATACCGTTTCCTTGCGTGAAGGCACGCTGCTGCGTGAAATCGTCGGCGAAGACGAGATACCCGTGAACAGCGCCCATCATCAGGCCGCCCGCGATGTCCCCGAGGGCGTCGTCATCAACGCCACGGCGCCGGACGGCGTGATCGAGGGAATAGAGGTTCCCGCCAAACGATTCGCCATCGGCGTTCAGTGGCACCCGGAGTTCCATATCAGCCCGGCCGATGTCAGGCTGTTTGCGGCCTTTGTCGATGCCGCGCGATTCAACCGAACAAAAGAGAAGGATCAGGCCTGATGGCCGATAAAGGAGATCGTATCGCCAAGGTGCTGGCCCGCGCGGGACTTTGTTCTCGCCGCGAGGCGGAACGCTGGATCAGCGACGGCCGGATCGCCGTCAACGGCAAGGTGCTTGATACCCCCGCTTTCGTCGTAAACGACGGCGATATCGTCACCGTGGATGGAAAACCATTGCCCGAAAAGCCGGAAACCCGGCTCTGGCGTTATCACAAACCGGTCGGGCAGGTCACCACGCATAGCGACCCTGAGGGCCGACCAACCGTATTCGCTTCCCTGCCGCCCGAACTGGGCCGTGTCATCTCGGTCGGTCGGCTTGATTTGAATTCCGAGGGGCTTCTTCTTCTGACCAACGACGGTGAACTGGCGCGTCATCTGGAACTGCCGTCCACCGGATGGGTCAGGCGATATCGTGTACGGGTGTACGGAACGGTAAACGATCACAAGCTGAACAAGATGGCCAATGGCGTCACGGTGGAAGGTGTGCGGTACGGGTCGATCAAGGCGACCCTCGACAGTACGCAGCGCAACAACTCGTGGCTGACCGTCTCGCTCGAAGAGGGAAAAAACCGTGAAATCCGCAAGGTCATGGAACACTTTGACCTCAAGGTTTCACGGCTGATCCGCATCGCCTACGGTCCCTTCCAGCTGGGCACCCTTAAAAGCGGCGAGACGGACGAAATCCGCGGCAATGTCCTGCGCGACCAGTTGGGCAGCGACAAGGGTCAGGACAAGGGAACCGGAACGGCCAAAGCGCGACCAAAAAACCCGACCAGACGGGATACGACAAAGCGGGATACGACAAAGCGCAATGCGGATCGTCGCCGGAAAGCATAAGGGACGCCGCCTCGCCGCCCCCGATGGCCGCAACGTCCGGCCCACGTCCGATCGGGCGCGGCAGGCGCTTTTCAATATTCTCGATCACGGAGTCGAAGGCTTCAGGATAGCTGGCGCACGGGTTGTCGACGCCTTTGCCGGATCCGGTGCGCTTGGCCTTGAAGCCCTGTCGCGTAGGGCGGCATTTGTCACCTTTCTGGAGAATTCGCCCGAAGCAGCCCGCCTGATCGGCGACAATGCACGGACATTCGGTGAAGCTGGCAACATCGCCATTCGTCGTGTCGATGCGACCAATCCGGGGCAGGCGGATGCGCCCTGCACCCTGGCGTTTCTCGACCCGCCCTATGGGAAGGGTCTTGAAGAACCGGCCTTGATCGCACTCGGGGCGATGGGCTGGCTTGCCGACGGTGCGATCTGCGTCGTCGAAACGGCGGCCGATGAAACGATTTCACCACCCCCCGGATTCGAGGAAATCGATTCACGGCGCTACGGCGCAGCGCGTATTACGTTCATGCGTTTTCTCGATAAAACCTGAGAGCAAGGCCCCCAAGCACTCTCGGTCGCCTCCTCTCAATGCGTAAAATTTTGTTAAAAACAAATCAAATGACAACTTATTGGCATGTTGTTATCTTTCCACCAACGACGGTTGCGTAGTCAAATACGCTCATAAGCCGTTCGCCGAACCCAATCAAAGGATAATACAAATGCCTTCGGCAATATCATCTCCGCCCGTACAGGGCGGGGGCCGCTGTCGTATTGCCGGTCGAGAGACGGCGGAACGCCTGAGCATGTTCCTTCGTGCGGAAGCCAAGGCGCACGAGGGGAAGCTGTCGGCCGACGAGATCGAGAACCTTACGAAAGCATTCCTGTCAAAGGATGAAGTGCTGGCCGATTTCTACGAAACCCTTGCCGACGGCTGCATGGAATCCTTCGCAGAATCCCGTTTCACGGAAATCCGGCGCAACCTCCTCGGCCGGCTGGTTGTTCACACCTTTGGTGATCGTTTCGTGGAACACGCGGCCGATCCGTCAAGGGGGTTGTCGCGCGAGATCCTGCCCGGTTTCTTCCACGCCCTGAACCTTATGGCTGGTGGCGAAGCGATCGAAACCCTGCAAGCCGCCAGCGCCGATATCGTCGCCGATCTTCGCATGAAACACGGAGACAGCTTTTCATGGCCCGTTTATTACGAGGACGCCCGGGCGAAGGCGATTCTTTATCGGGTGCTTGGAATCATCGCCATCCAGTTCCTCCGCTTCGAGCAGCGTCGCGACTGGTTCTGCAATATCGTGACGGTCCACGCGGAAGGCGATGCGGCGCCACATTCCGTCCCCTCACCCATATCCGAAGAACAGTTCACCATGCTGATGAACGACCTGTTCCAAAGCGTACGCCCCGAAAGCATGTCCACCGAACGGCGGGCATGGATGGAACGGCTGATAGGGAAAGATGCCGTCGACGCCTTCGATACGATGTTCAGCAACCTGACAAAAGCCTTGAAGGCGGCCTGACCGGACAAATCGTCATTCTTTGGGACGTAGCAAGGTGAACGAATCGCGGACCACCGTGTAATCCATGTAGCCGAGCCGGGCCAGCGGTCGCAACTTTGCGACATCGACCAGGCCGCCGGTCAGTACGGATTCATCAATGTGGATACCTACCACATTCCCGATAATCAGGGCGTTGCGTGTTCCCGGTCCTGCGACGGGCAACTCAACAACCTGATGCAGTGTGCACTCCATGGCAATCGGCGAAGCCTTCACCCGGGGAGGAGCGATCAGACGGGAAGGTTCGGTTTCCAGCCCCGCCAGCGTGAATTCATCAACCTCCGGCGCGACAGGTGCGCAGGATACATTCATTGGATCGGTCAGGGCCTCGCTCACCACATTGACCACGAATTCACCCGTCTGTTCGATATTGGCCAGCGTGTCCTTGTCGTTTCCCTGTGGCTGCTTTCCATTGAAGGACAGGATGACCATGGGTGGTGGATGGGCGACGCCGTTGAAGAAACTGAAGGGAGCAAGATTTCGCACACCCTCGGCGCTTACCGTCGAAACCCAGGCGATGGGGCGGGGAACGATGCAGGCCTTGAACGGATCGCGTGGCAGACCATGATCGTCCTTCGTTTCATAAAACATCGGGTGGCTCCTTACCTGGTGGATAAATCTCTGGCGAGGGCGGCCTTCAGATCGCTGTAACCGCGGACGAGAAGAGAAACATCGTTGTGGGGGTCCTGTTCCGGGCGGGGCGCCAGATTCCACGTCCAGGAGAGTCCACCAAACGGCAAAACCGCCTCATAAAGCGTGTTGCGGCGAGAGGAAACAATCCCGCTTCGCCCCAGAATCCGGCTGTAGTCACTTATCAGGCATGCGACACCTTCCGCCCCGGCCATCCGCTCCAGGTGGGTTTCGACAATGGCGCCGCAATAGGCGTCGAGAACCTCGGATGAAAGTTGTGTTTCCCCTTCCAGGTATTCACGCGGGAAAACCGGCAACTGGGAAAGCAGATTGACGGAAGCGACGAGGTCATATCCTGCCGTAAAATCGGGAGCCGAACGAGGATCGGGAAGATCCCCCTTCCCACCTGCCCGCACAAAGGCGTAAAGCGGCTCGAGTATGCCT
>JAPHTL010000084.1 GCA_026193355.1 Rhodospirillales bacterium | reverse complement strand
TACACCGGCCCTGTCGGCGAGGTTGACCACCTGATTGATTGACGAATGCCCCCAGCCGATTTTTGTCTTGTATTCCTGATCGGTGTAGGTGCTGTCCGTTATCAGGATATCGGCCCCTGCGATAAAGGCGCTCAGTCGTTCGATGTAGAAGGGGTTGTGGAAGTCACTGTCTTCATCGAACAGTTCGTTGTCCGTTACATAGCAAACTGAATGTCCGTTATGATCAACGCGATACCCAAGACATTTGCCAGGGTGGTTTAAGAGTTTTGTCGTGACCTTGATCCCGTCGATGACCAGTTCCTCCTCGCGCAGGTCATGGAAATAGACCCTGGCGCCGAACTCTTTCAGCGTGATCGGAAAATAAACGCCATCCATCTGCGCCGAGATCATTTCCCGCAGGCTGACGTCCCCATGGGCGGATCCCAGTATTTCGAACTCGTTTCCGGGTATGTAAAGCGGCGTGAAGAACGGCAGGGCGTTGATGTGGTCCCAATGTGGGTGTGAGATGAAGATCTTGGCCGATAACGGGGTCAGGCGGCGTTTCATCAGGCTGTCGGCAAGGTTCTTGATGCCGGTTCCCGCATCGAAAATGAAAAGCTGTCCCTTCGGGAAACGCAGCGAGATGCACGATGTATTGCCGCCGTAGCGAAGGGTGCGTTCCCCCGGGACAGGCAGCGTTCCGCGTACGCCCCAGAACGTCAGTTCCATCTTGTTTTCGATCACCCGGCTGACCTGCTCGACAAGCGAAGTGGCCTCAAGGGGTTTTGTGATGTACCCGTCGGCTCCGAACTTGTAGGCCCTCTTGCGATCGAATTCATAAACCTTGCCAGAAACAACGATGATCTTCACGCCTGCGGTTTCGCGTGTTTCCCGTAGCTTCTCGCATAACTCGTACCCGTCCATGCCGGGCATCATCAGGTCCACCAGAACGCCGTCGGGTTTGAATTCGGCAACACGCTTGACGGCGGAAAGGCTGTCGTTGGTTCCTTCCGCTTCGTGGCCGGCATTCCTCAGAATGGTGAGGATCAGCTCCAGCGCGCTCGGGTCGTCGTCTACGACGAACAATCGCAGTTTCTTTGTCATGGCGGTCTCTGTCCGTTATCGGTGTTCTTTTTGAGGTCCACAAAGGACCCATGCGCCTTCGCACGGGCGAATAGGCATGTGTCCGTCCAATGTTATGGGTTCAGACGGAATTTTCCAGTTAATAAGTGCAAAACAGGCAAAAGAAAAGGGCGCGTTCGTGCGGGAAACGAACGCGCCCGGCCGGAAGGCGGCCGTAAACCAATCCGCCTTGTAATCCGGTATGCCCCTCCTATCGCGTCACGAGCAGCCGCTTGTCGCGCCGCAGGTGTTGCATTTCATGCAGGTGCCGTTCCGCACCAGGGTGAAGTTGCCGCAATCGCCACAGGCGTCGCCCTCATAGCCCCGCATTTTGGCCTCCCGGACGCGGTCCATGCGGCCGTTGGCTCCCGCGATCACGCTTTCCTCGACGATGACCGCTTCCGCGGTGACCAGCGTCTCGGTAACGGCGACACCACCGCCGGAAGCGGCCATCTTGGCCGTTTCGACCTGCGCGTTGGCAGCCGCGTCTGCCGCAGCGCTCATCGCGCCCTGGTAGACGAGAAAGTTGCCGCGCACATAGCCCTGGCTGGCCACCCGTTCGATCACGGTGGCTTCGTCGGTCTGGGGAAGGTCGCCTTCCTCGTTGCCACGGCCCAGGCTGCCCGGATCGAGATCGCCCGGCTGGACGTGGGCAAGGTCGTTGCGGCCCATGTACGAGATCGCCAGTTCCCGGAAGATATAATCGAGAAGGCTGGTCGCCATCTTGATGGTGTCGTTGCCTTCGACAATGCCCGAAGGATCGAAGCGGGTGAAGGTGAAGGCTTCGACGAATTCCTCAAGCGGAACGCCGTACTGAAGGCCAATGGAAATGGCGATGGCGAAGTTGTTCATCAGGCTGCGGAAGGCGGCGCCTTCCTTGTGCATGTCGATGAATATCTCGCCCAGCTTGCCGTCGTCGAACTCGCCGGTCCGCAGATAGACCTTGTGGCCACCGACGATCGCCTTCTGGGTGTAGCCCTTGCGACGGTCGGGAAGACGGCGACGTTTGGCAAGAACGCGCTCGACGATGCGTTCGGCGACGATTTCCGCCCGTTCCGTCGCCGCCTTTCCGGCAAGGGATTCCTCCAGCGTCTCATCCTCGTCGTCGATTTCAAAAAGCTGCGAGTTCAAGGGCTGGGAAAGCTTGGAGTTGTCGCGGTAGAGCGCATTGGCCTTCAGCCCCAGCTCCCACGACAGCATGTAGGCGTTCTTGCAGTCCTCCACCGTTGCTTCATTCGGCATGTTGATGGTCTTGGAAATGGCGCCGGAAATGAACGGCTGCGCCGCGGCCATCATGTGGATGTGGCTGTTGGTGGACAGGAAGCGTTTGCCCTTGCGACCGCAAGGGTTGGCGCAATCGAACACCGGAAGGTGTTCCTGCTTCATATGGGGCGCGCCCTCAAGGGTGCCCGAACCGCAGACATAGGTGTTCGCTGCTTCGATTTCGCCCTTGCTGAACCCGATGGCCGACAAGAGATCGAATTCGATATCGTCCATCTGTTTGGCGTCAAGGCCAAGCGTACCGGTGCAGAACTCCTCGCCGAATGTCCACTTGTTGAAGGCGAACTTGATGTCGAAGGCGTCCCCGAGGGCCTTTTCGACCGCATCAATGGCTTCGTCGGTGAACCCCTTGCTCCGCAGGTCCTGATGTCCGATGGCGGGCGAACCCTTCAGGGTGCCGTGCCCGACGGCGTAGCGGATCATCTCGTCGATCTGGTCCTTGCCGTAACCGAGCTTCCGCAGGGCTTCAGGAACCATGCGGTTGATGATCTTGAAATAACCGCCGCCGGCCAGCTTCTTGAACTTCACCAGTGCGAAATCAGGCTCGATGCCGGTGGTGTCGCAATCCATCACAAGTCCGATGGTGCCCGTTGGCGCAACGACGGAAACCTGCGCATTGCGGAAACCGTGAGCCTCACCCATTTCAAGGGCGCGGTCCCAGGCCGCCTTGGCGGCGTCGGAAAGGGCGCGTTCAAGGCAGTTCGCATGATCAAGGGGAACCGGCATGACAGCGAGGGACTCGTATCCGTCCTTCTCGCCGTGCGCGGCGCGGCGGTGGTTGCGGATGACCCGCAGCATGGAATCCCGGTTCATCGCATATTTCGGGAAAGCGCCCATTTCCGCGGCCATTTCGGCGCTGGTCGCGTAGGCCGTACCCGTCATGACCGCAGAGATGGCCGCGCACATGGCGCGACCCTCGTCGCTGTCGTAGGAAATGCCGTTGGCCATCAGCAGGCCGCCGATATTGGCGAAACCCAACCCAAGGGTACGGAATTCGTAGGAAAGCTGTGCGATTTCCGCTGAGGGGAACTGGGCCATCAGGACGGAAATTTCCAGCGCGACAGTCCACAGGCGAACGGCGTGCTGGAAGGCGGCGATATCGAATTCGCCGTCATCGGTCCTGAAGTTCATCAGGTTCAGCGACGCCAGATTGCACGCCGTATCATCAAGGAACATGTATTCCGAGCACGGGTTGGACGCGTTGATGCGACCGCTTTCCGGGCAGGTGTGCCACTCATTGATGGTGGTGTCGAACTGAACGCCGGGATCGGCGCAGCCCCAGGCTGAATAACCGACCTGATCCCACAGGTCGCGGGCCTTGAGCCGTCGTGCGACCTTGCCGTCTGTGCGCCGGATCAGTTCCCACTCACCGTCATCAAGGACCTTTTGCAGAAAGTCGTTCGAAATACGCACGCTATTGTTGGAATTCTGTCCCGAAACGGTGAGGTAGGCCTCGGAATCCCAATCCGTGTCGTAGGTTGGAAATTCAATTTCGGAATACCCCTGACGGGCGAACTGGATCACACGCTGGACGTAGTTCTCCGGTATTTCGGCCTTGCGGGCCTCCTTGATCGCATTCTTGAGCACCGCGTTCCGCTTGGGATCGAACCGGCCCTCGTTGTCACAGCCTTTGTCGTCAGTGCAGTCGCAATTGCCCTCGTCGCAGGCCTTGATGATTGCGTTCAGGTGCCTGTTGGCAAGGCGTGAACCCGCCACCAGCGCCGCAACCTTCTGTTCTTCGGTGACCTTCCAGTTGATGAAGGTTTCGATGTCCGGGTGGTCCATGTCCACGACCACCATTTTCGCCGCCCGGCGGGTGGTTCCGCCGGACTTGATGGCGCCCGCCGCGCGGTCGCCGACCCGGAGGAAGCTCATCAGGCCAGAAGACGCTCCGCCGCCTGAGAGGGATTCTCCTTCGCCACGCAGATGCGAGAAATTGGTGCCCGTGCCGGAGCCATATTTGAACAGGCGCGCTTCGCGGACCCACAGGTCCATGATGCCGCCTTCCTGGACGAGGTCATCGGATACGCCCTGGATGAAGCAGGCATGGGGCTGCGGGTGCTCGTAGGACGATGCCGATTTCACCAGCTTGCCGGTCTTGAAATCAACATAGTGATGGCCCTGCGCCGGGCCGTCGATGCCATAGGCCCAGTGAAGGCCGGTGTTGAACCACTGCGGGGAATTCGGCGCGCACATCTGTGCGCAGAGCATGTAACGCATTTCGTCATAGTAGGCTTGGGCGTCGTTCGCAGAATCGAAATAGCCGCCCTTCCAGCCCCAGTAGGTCCACGTGCCGGCCAGGCGATCGAAAACCTGTTTGGCGCTGGATTCACCGACCAGACGATCCGTTTCAGGAAGCTTTTTCAGTTCCTTTTCATCGGGTTCGTGACGCCACAGAAAGGAGGGGACGTTCTTTTCCTTGACCTGCTTCAGGCGTGAGGGCACCCCTGCCTTGCGGAAGTACTTCTGCGCCAGGACGTCGCAGGCGACCTGTGTCCAGGCTTCGGGAACCTCGATCTTGTCAGCCTTGAACACCACCGAACCGTCGGGGTTGCGAATTTCGCTGGAAGACTGGCGGAAATTGATGGTGTCGTAAGGCGAAGCGCCTTCCTTGGTGAAAAGACGAGTAATACGCATTGGTCCCCCGATCTGACTTGCACATCCGGGCCATCCCAGGATGTGCGTTGTATGAACTCCCATTGGATCCGCGCTTGATTCAGCGTTAAACCGCCCCAAAAAACTTGGATTTACGCTCTCTCCGGAATAATCCCCCCGGAAATCGCAAACGCACAATGTAGTGTTTTGGGCCGCGCAGAGCACTAAATCTAGATTATGCTAATTTCCCGCACAACATATTTTGTTTGTTGACAAACCTCCGACACTAGATGTTGGGGGGGTGCCATCATGTGGTTTTATCCGGTTTTCAACGCGATATGGCGTGATGCTCCAGCCGACTCGGAGGCAGATTTTTTTTGGGCATCTGTATCGGAGGTTTAGCTCGCCTGATGGGGGGCAGGGTAAACGTGTGTGGAATTTAAGTCTCTATCGGGTATGCTTTTCGCTATTGGTGATAAGGGGCTAGCGCGCACGTTTCATGCAGATTGTGATCATTGACGACAACAAGACCAATGTGCTGCTTATCCAGCATCTGGTCGGCAAGCTTGATGGGTGTGAGCCGGTGACCTTTACCGATTCGCTTGCCGCCATGGAATGGTGCGCCTCGCACGAACCGGATCTGGTCGTCGTTGACTACATGATGCCGGATCTCGATGGTTTGGAGTTTATATCGCAGTTCCGGCGGATCGAGGGGCGGGAACAGATCCCCCTGGTCATGGTGACCACGGCCGATCTCAAGGAGATCCGTTACGAGGCCCTGCAACGTGGCGCAACGGATTTTCTGACAAAGCCCTTCGACACGACAGAGCTTCTGGCCCGCATGCGGAACCTTCTGTTGATCAGGCAGAGCCAGAAAAGCCTTGAGAATCGGGCCAGTGATCTTTCCGAGGCGGTGGTCCGCGCGACGACCCAGGTGATTGCGCGCGAAAACGAGGTCATCCATCGCCTTTCGCGGGTTGCTGAATACAGGGACCCGGAAACCGGCGAACATATCCTGCGCATGGCCCATTACAGCCGCCTTATCGCCGCCGCCCTCGACATGGATGACGACGACATCGAAATCATTTATCGCGCCGCGCCCATGCATGATGTTGGAAAGGTCGGCATCGCCGACGATATCCTGCTCAAACCCGGAGGGCTCACGCCGGAAGAGTTCGCTGTCATGAAGGAGCATACGCGAATTGGCCATTCCATTCTTGATGGCAGTTCGTCGCGGCTGATGCAGACGGCCGCGGAAATCGCGTTGTCACATCACGAACGCTGGGACGGCGGGGGGTACCCCAACGGCCTGAAGGCCGAGGCGATACCGCTAAGCGGCCGAATCGTCGCGGTGGCCGACGTTTTCGACGCGCTTACATCCGAACGCCCCTACAAGGAGGCATGGCCGGTCGAAAAGGCGCGGAAAATGATTGAGGATGGCTCGGGATCCGTGTTTGACCCCGATGTCGTTGCCGCCTTCTTCGATATGTACAAGGCGGTTATGAAGATCAAGGAACGCTACCAGGAGAAGTCCGCGCCGGACTGGACGCGCAACCGATGAAGTGCGATATTGTCGCCGTTGGAAAGGGGCCGTCGCCAAGGTGCGCAGAACCCGGCCCGGCTATCATGGATCTCGATGGAGTACGGCAGAAATGCACGTGGGAACCAAGCTTCTGACATGGTTCTTTGGGGAACTGGTCGGCACGGATGAATTCGGGAATCGCTATTACCGGAATCGCCGCCGCCGCCGGCATGGCCGGGAACTTCGCTGGGTATGGTACAAGGGCTCGCCGGAACCCTCCAAGGTCCCCCCTGAATGGCATGCGTGGATTCATCACACGACGGATGAGCCCCTGACCGAAAGCGCCGCCCAGGCCAGGGACTGGCAACAAGGACACCTTCCCAACATGACCGGAACGGCGACTGCGTACAGGCCTTCCGGCCATGATCGAAGGGGTGGGCATCGCGGTCCAGCAACAGGCGACTATCAGGCGTGGACCCCCGGTCCAGTCCCCGGAAAGTAGGAATCGGCGGAATACCTTGACCATGACGCGGAACAACGAGACGTTGCAGGTCGTTGTCGGATCGGCTGTGTTGCTGCTTCTGGTCTTCACCGTGATCTTTCTGTACAGCCGCGACAGATTCGCCGACGTCAGCGACAGTTACCGGATCACCGCCACTTTCAACCGTGTAGACGGACTTGTGGGTGGGGCCGAGGTCCATCTGGGCGGTGTGCGCGTGGGCAGCGTTGTTCAGCAGTCCCTGGGTGAGGATTACAGGGCGACGGTCGTTCTCGAACTGGCGCCGGAGGTCAAACTTCCGCTGGATACCTCGGCCGCAATCCATACGGACGGACTTTTCGGCGACAAGCACATCATTCTGGAGCCCGGTGGCGAGGAAAAGATGATCGCGCCGGGGGGGCGGATCGACTACACCCAGGACTCCATGGTCGTCGAGGAGCTTCTCGAACTGATCATCGCCCAGGGAAAGGCCCGGTTGGCCAAGGGCGGCAACCAGAATTCAAGCGAGTAGAGGGATTTCCATGGGCAGGACGCTTGTCGAAACAGTCATGGGCGCGGTGGTGCTTCTGGTGGCCGGCATGTTTGTTTATTTCGCCTACAACATGGCAGAGGTTCGCGCCATTCAGGGCTATGAACTGAAGGCATCCTTTTACAAGATCGGCGGCCTGAAGAAGGGGGCGGACGTTCAGGTTTCCGGAATCAAGGTGGGAACCGTGACCGAACTTGGGCTTGATCCACAAACCTACGATGCCGTGATCACCATGTCGGTCAGCACAGATGTCAGGCTGCCGACGGATTCCGCCGCTTCCATCGCCAGTGAGGGCATGCTGGGCGACAAGTTCGTCAGGCTGGAGCCGGGCAGGGAAAGCACGCGGATCGAGGCAGGCGGTCGTATCATGAAGACCAAGGATTACCGCTCGCTTGAAGACCAGGTCGGTGAGATCATCTTCCTTGCGACCGGGGGCGATGAGGGCAAGAAATAGCGCTGTGGCCTTGATTGTGGACTGTCACGCTCTCTTCGTTCCCCCCGTTCGACCGCCGCCACTGCCGCCAACCGGATGACCTTGATGTTCAGACGCGCTTCCCAAGCATTTCTTCCGATAGCGGCCATTTCGTTCTTCTCCCATGCCGTTTCGGCCGAACCTTTCGATACGGCGGTTCTTCAGGGTCTGGACAAGGTCACGGCGCGGGTTTCGACGCTGGAGGCCCCGGTGGGGGAGGCCGTTCGTTTCGGTACGCTGGAAATCATCGCTCGCACCTGCGACAAACGCCCGCCCGAGGAGCCACCGGAAAGCGCGGCGTTTCTTGATATTTGGGAAGTCCGCCCCGGCGAACCTGCAACAGGCGTGTTTCGCGGATGGATGTTCTCGTCAAGCCCGGCGCTTTCGGCGCTTGAACATGGTGTTTACGACGTCTGGGTGATTGATTGCCGCAACACCGGCGTGGTTCAACCATCGCCGCCGGATGGACAAGCCGCGGAAGGCGAGGGGCAGGTCACCGAGGGCGAGGTTCAGAGGGACGAAACGCTACCGCCGCCGCCGGAAGGCGAAGAGGCGCCCGCAGCGCGCTAGCGCCCCACCGGTCTATTGCGCGAACAGGCGCTCCATCTCGCTTTCAAGCCGTTCGCCCATGTTTCCCGCATAGAAGATCGCGGCGACCTGAAGGGCGTCCTCAAGCAAGGCCAGATATTTTGGGCGGGTGATCTCGATGGTTCCGAACCGTCCCAGGTGTTCGGTCAGGAACTGGGTGTCGAGAAGGCGGTAACCGCCAATCCGCAAGCGCGCGACGAGATGGACGAGGGCCACCTTGCTGGCGTCCGTTTCGCGCGAAAACATGCTTTCCCCGAAAAAGGCGCCGCCGAGGCTGACGCCGTAAAGACCGCCGACCAGTTCTCCGTCGCGCCAGCATTCCACCGAGTGGGCGAAGCCCATGGCGTGAAGGTCGCAGTAAAGCTCCAGAATATCGTCATTGATCCACGTATCGTCCCCCTTGGTTCGCGGGGCGGCGCAGCATTCCATGACCCTTCTGAACGCCGTGTCGCAGCGGACTTCGAAGACGTTTTTCCGGATTTTCTTGCGCAGACTGCGGGGGACGTGAAAGCCGTCGAGCGGGATGATTCCGCGCTTTTGCGGGTTTACCCAGAAAAGCGACATGGAATCCCGACCTTCGGACATGGGAAAAACCCCGGCCGCATAGGCGCGCAACAACAGTTCGGGCGTGATGAAATCGGTCATACGGCAAGTCTAGCGCGATTCAGCGCCCGAGGTGAATTCCTGCCTGACGAAGGGAAAAGCGAACGCTGCCCTACTTTATCCCGACGAATTTTTCCAGCCAGTGGATGTCGTAGTCGCCGTTGACGAAATCGGGCGAATTCATCAGGTTCTGATGAACCGGGATCGTTGTCTGCAATCCTTCGATGACGTATTCGGCAAGGGCGCGACGCAGCCGCATCAGGCATTCGTTGCGGTTGTTCCCATGCACGATCAGCTTGGAAATCATGCTGTCGTAATGGGGGGGGACCGAATAGCCGGAATAGAGCGCCGAATCGACACGCACACCCAGACCGCCCGGCGCATGGTATTCGCCGATCTTGCCGGGGCAGGGGGCGAATGTTTCCGGATTCTCGGCGTTGATCCGGCATTCGATGGCATGCCCGGAAAAACGGATATCGTCCTGCGTAAAGCCAAGCGGGGCTCCGGATGCGACGCGGATCATCTCGCGCACAAGGTCGATGCCGCAGACGGCTTCGGTAACGGGATGTTCCACTTGCAGGCGCGTATTCATCTCGATGAAAAAGAACTCGCCGTTTTCGTAAAGGAATTCGATCGTGCCGACGCTGCGGTAATTGATACGTCGCATGGCGTCGCAGACGGTTGCTCCGATCGTCTGGCGCTGCTCTTCGTTCAGGGCGGGCGACGGCGCTTCTTCCAGCAGTTTCTGGTGACGGCGTTGCAGCGAACAATCGCGCTCGCCCAGATGCACGACGTTGCCGTGGTTGTCCGACAGCACCTGAATCTCGATATGGCGCGGCCGTTCAAGATACTTTTCCATATAGACGTCCGGATTGCCGAAAGACTTCTCGGCCTCGCTCCGGGCCATCTTGATGGCGCTTTCCAGCTCGTTTTCATCGCGGGCCAGCTTCATGCCCTTTCCGCCACCGCCAGCCGTCGCCTTGATCAGGACCGGGTAGCCGATGTCTTTGGCGACCTTTTTCGCCTCGTCCACATTCGAAACGTCGCCTTCCGAGCCAGGAACGACGGGGATGCCGGCCTCGGCCGCTGTCTGTTTGGCCGTGATCTTGTCGCCCATCACCCGGATGTGCTCGGGCGAGGGGCCGATGAAGGTGAACCCGTGTTCTTCGACCATGGAGGCGAATTTCTCGTTCTCGGAGAGAAAGCCATAGCCGGGATGAATTGCATCCGAATCCGTGATGGTCGCGGCGGACAGGATGGCGTGCGCGTTGAGGTAGCTTTCCTTTGCCGCGGGCGGGCCAATGCAGACCGCTTCGTCGGCAAGCCGCACATGCATCGCGTTTTCGTCCGCCGTCGAATGGACGGCCACCGTCTTGATGCCCATTTCGCGGCAGGCGCGCTGTATACGAAGGGCGATTTCCCCCCGGTTGGCGATAAGGATTTTTTCGAACATCTGGCGCCGGCTTATTCGATGATGACCAGCGGCTCGCCGTATTCGACGGGGGCGCTGTTTTCGATCAGGACCGATGTGACCTTTCCTGCGCGGGGCGCATGGATCGGGTTGAATACCTTCATGGCCTCGATCAGCAGGATGGTCTGACCCTCGGTCACTGTGTCGCCCGGCTTGACGAAGTCCGGGGCGCCCGGTTCGGGGCAAAGGTAAGCGACCCCGACCATCGGCGATTTAACGGCGCCGGGGTGGGCGGCGGGCGCGGCAGGCGCGGCCTCGACTGCGGGGGCAGGGGGCGCTGCTGCGGGTGCGTGGTGAACGGCGGTGGTGACTGCTGTCTGGCGGGCCACGCGAATGTGCCAGTCATCTTTGCCGTACTCGATCTCGCTCAGGCCTGTCTCGTCAAGGAGTTCAGCCAGCTTGCGGACCAGATCGTCGTCAAATTCCTTTCCCATATTCTCCACTCGGGCCTTTCGTTATTTCGCGGTTGGCAGAAGATCGGCGATGGCCTCAATGGCCAGTTCGTATCCCTTTGCCCCGAATCCGGCGATGATTCCGTTCGCCGCCTTGGAGACATAGGAATGGTGCCTGAACTCCTCACGCTTGTGAATGTTGGACAGGTGTACTTCGACGCTCGGCAAGTCGCAAGCCAGCAGCGCATCGAGGATTGCCACGGACGTATGCGTATAGGCGGCCGGGTTGATGATGATCCCTGCGCTGGACTGGCGGGCATCCTGAATCCATTGGACGATTTCCGATTCCGCATTGGACTGGCGGAAATCGACGGTCAGGCCAAGGGCTTTTCCCCTGGCGATGCACATCGCCTCGATGTCCTTCAGGGTCCGGCTGCCATAGACCTCGGGCTCACGCGTGCCCAGCATGTTGAGGTTCGGTCCGTTGATGATGAGGACGGTGGCCGCCATGGCCGAGCGCCTTTCCGTTGAATCCTTGAACGGGGCCGGATTCGGCACCCTTCATCCGTCGGTTATAGCACGGGCATATTCCCGTGCAACCGGGTGATTCGCTTCATCGCCTAAGCGTGATACGCGGTTGCATGCCCGGCGTCGGCGTTCCATATTGTGGCGTCCTGACCGTAAACGAGTGAATGAAACAAATGCAGTTGACGATCAATGGCGAGGAACGCGCCTTTTCCCCCCCGCAGACACTCGTAAGCCTTCTTGGCGAGTTGGGGATCGACCCCGCCAAGGTGGCTGTTGAACGCAATCGTGAGATTGTGCCGAAGTCCCATTATGGGGAAACCTCCCTGGGCGACGGCGATCAGCTGGAAATCGTCCATTTTATCGGTGGCGGCGCTCCCGATTCGTCCACCGATGCATCCGATACTTTCGAGGTGGCGGGGCAGCGCTATTCCTCCCGCTTGTTGGTCGGGACGGGGAAATATAAGGATTTCGAGGAAACGAAACTGGCGATCGAGGCCTCGGGGGCCGAAATCGTCACGGTCGCCGTTCGGCGGGTCAACATCACCGACCCCAACCAGCCGATGCTGGTCGATTACGTGGACCCGAAGAAATACACCTACCTGCCCAATACGGCCGGGTGCTTCACGGCGGATGATGCGGTGCGCACCCTGCGTCTTGCGCGCGAGGCGGGCGGCTGGAACCTCGTCAAGCTGGAGGTCTTGGGCGATCAGAAGACCCTGTATCCCAACATGCCCGAGACCCTTGCCGCCGCCGAGGCGCTGATCAAGGACGGCTTTCAGGTCATGGTCTATTGTTCAGACGACCCGATCATGGCGAAGATTCTCGAAGACATGGGATGCGTGGCCATCATGCCGCTCGGCTCGCTGATCGGCTCCGGCCTGGGGATCATCAACCCCTACACGATCCGTCTGATCAAGGAGGCGGTATCCGTACCCGTGCTGGTGGATGCTGGCGTTGGAACCGCGTCGGACGCGGCGATCGCGATGGAGATCGGTTGCGATGGCGTTCTGATGAATACGGCTATCGCCAATGCCAAAGACCCCATCCGCATGGCCCGCGCCATGAGGCTGGCGATCGAGGCGGGGCGTCTGTCCTATCTTGCCGGACGCATGCCGAAGAAGGCGATCGCCGATCCGTCCTCGCCTCTGGCGGGACTTATCTAGGGCGGGAACCCCAGACCCCCTGGTGTTTCGGGCGGGGTTCAGCCGGTTCTGGCTTGTGTCCGCATATACCGGGCGATGATCGCCGAATCGACCATCAGCTGAAGAAAATGAAAGACGATGCAGGCGATCAATGCGACGCCTGCCGCTCCCCCCATGGTCGCCAGAACACTGATCGCCACCGGCAGCGTCTTCTGCGATCCGGTCAGTGTGAAGGCCCAGGTTTCCCCCATATCAAATTTCATTGCCCTTGCTGCGCCCAGACAACCGCCGAACAGGGCGAGGTGAACCGTCAACCCTGCCGTGGCGACAAGGATAAGGTCGAAGATGTCCATCGCCGCCAACGCCTCGTTCGAGGCGGACATGCTCATCCATACGGTCATGATGATCGAGGTCGACGGAATGTAGCGCAGGATGGGGCCGGACAGGCGGACAATGCTGATGCGTCGGATGACCTGCCCCGCGATGAACGGCAAAAGGACAAGCAGGACCAGTTTATGGAGCAGCGGCCACGGGCTGAGGGCCACGCTTTCCCCGGCTTGCAGGAAAAGGGGCAACAGGAAGGGGATGAGGAACACGCCTGCGATATTCAGCGTGATGGTGAGGACAAGCGCCCATGCGGCGTTTCCGCGTGCCAGTTGCGTCATGACAATGGCCGACGATAGGGTTGGCGGCATCGCCGACATGACGATCAGGCCGAGAGTAAAGGCCTCCGACAAACCAAACGCCCGCGCGACCAGAATTCCCAGCGCAGGTCCGCCCAACAGCGCGATGACCAGAAGAACGGCGACGGCGCGAAGCAGATTGCCGCGCAGGCGCGTTTCGCCGAGCTCCATCTGATAGCCGTTGACCAGAAAGATGATGACCACGCCCCAGGGGATCAACCCCGCATCCTTGAGTGCGATTCCCGTATCAGGCGCGATCCATGCCCCGATGATGGCTACGCAAAGACCGATGGGAAGGAAAAGGGATTGCACGCCGATGCGCCTGATTATTTCGGTTGTTGATCGGGAAAGCCGCCCCGAAGGAAGCCATCCCGTTACGATGGGTGGTGTTCAGGTGAAAGCCTTGAAGGCGATCAACGTGAATGTGTCCTTCACGCCGTTCATGGTTTGCAGGTGTTCGGTGACGAAGTGCCCTGCGTCGATGTCGTCTTCCAGATAGCATTTAAGCATTAGGTCATATTGACCGGAGATGGAATGGACCTCCGACACCTCGTCAATATCGACGGCCTCGTCTGCAACATCGTAGCAGCGGCCGAGTTCGCACTTCACCTGAACGAAAATGGTCTGCATTGCCTTGCCTCCTCGGTGCTGTCCTTCACCCAGTAGGGGAGGTTACTTCTGTGGCGGTATTTCGCGCAGCAAAAAAGCGGGAACATGTTTGCCAAGGCCGACCTCGGCCGAATCCTTGTCTTCAGTTTTCCTGCCGCGTGATTGCCGGCTGTCCGACTTGCGCGGCGCGGGATCCTTTTTCCCGGACGCTTCGGCTTTTGGCGCTTCCGGCTTCCCGGCACGCTTTTGATCGTTCTTTTCTGGCGCGTCGTTCTTCTGTGCGCGATCCCTGCCGCCACGCCGACCTCCGCGACCCTGCCGCTTTTCACCGCTCTCTGCGGGCGTCGGGGCCTCTTCCTTCGCCGCTTCATTGGACGCGGGGGCGGTATTGGTCTCGCCGGGCATCGGCATCGGCGGGATATCCCGTCCGATCAGTTTCTTGATGCGCTCGATGTACTTGCCGTCTTCCTTCATCGCCAGCGTGAAGGCGCGGCCGCTTTTGCCTGCGCGCCCGGTACGGCCGATGCGATGGATGTAGTCTTCGGGGTGGGTCGGAATGTCGTAATTGAAAACGTGGCTGAGGTCCGAGATATCGAGGCCTCGCGCAGCGACGTCCGAGCACACCAGAAGCGAGATCTCGTCGTTCTTGAATTTCTCAAGGGTGGCCGAACGTGCGGGTTGGCTCATGTCGCCGTGCAACTCGCCCGCGTTGAACCCATGCCGCTTGAGTGAATGGAAGACCGTGCTGACATCGCGCTTGCGATTGCAGAAAATCAGGGCGTTCTTCGGTTTTTCTTCACCGATCAGTTTGCGCAGTGCCTCGCGCTTCAGCTTGTGATCGTTGACCCCGCCGCGACCGGAATGCGGGATCATCAAAAGCCCCTGGGTCACGGTCGCTGCCGGGGTTGAAGGCGGCGCCACGGTGATCGTCTTCGGATTCATCAGGAAGGCGTCGGCCAGACGGCGAATTTCGGGTGGCATCGTCGCCGAGAAGAACAGGGTCTGGCGGATCTTCGGCAGCATGGACACGATGCGCTCGACGTCCGGGATGAAGCCCATGTCCAGCATCCTGTCGGCCTCGTCGATGACCAGAATCTTGACGTCGGTCAGCAGAAGGCCGCCACGGTCGAACAGGTCGATCAGACGCCCAGGCGTGGCGATCAGAACGTCCACGCCCCGGTTGAGAACCGAGGTTTGCTCGTTCATCGACTCGCCGCCAATCAGCAAGGCCTTCTTGAGCCGGTGGTACTTTCCATAGGTGTTGAAGTTTTCGGCGACCTGCGCGGCCAGTTCGCGCGTCGGTTCAAGGATCAGCGATCGCGGCATCCGCGCCTTGGCGCGACCCTGCCCGAGAATCTCGATCATCGGCAGGGTGAAGGAAGCGGTCTTTCCCGTTCCCGTCTGGGCGCATCCGAGGATGTCACGGCCCATCAGGACTTGCGGTATCGCCTGCGCCTGGATCGGGGTTGGA
The DNA here is from genome assembly GCA_026193355.1 of Rhodospirillales bacterium. Classification (GTDB taxonomy): domain Bacteria; phylum Pseudomonadota; class Alphaproteobacteria; order Rhodospirillales; family JAPHTL01; genus JAPHTL01. Next base: position 10,985 of record JAPHTL010000084.1, on the reverse strand, counting down.
CTTGAATAACCCGCGTCGCCGACGGCCTTGAGGATTTCCTCGCCCAGCCCTAGTTCTTCAAATGTCATGTTTTAGGATTTTTCCGTGTGATCGGGTCGATAACGCATCCAAGCGTTAGCAGCACCCTGTCCGGTTGCGCGAAGCGCGATATTAGGCTTTCGGGGCCGACTGTCAATGTTTGCCTGATTTGAAGCGCCGGAAAATCGCACTTATCCGCCGTCTCTGCATCGGGTAACCTTGCCTCAACGGGATAAGGGAAAGGGTGTTTTATGATGTTGATGGATGCCGCGCGAAGCGCCTTGCTGGTAATCGATGTGCAGGAACGGCTGATGCCAGCCATATACGAGGCCGAACGGGTGGTGTCGAATGCCCGGATCCTTATGCGCGCCGCAACGCGTCTGGACATCCCGATGCTCGTATCCGAACAGTACCCGAAAGGGCTTGGACACAGCGTTTCCGCCGTCGCAGAGCTTGCGCCGACAGGCGCGGTTCTGGAAAAGGTTCATTTCTCATGCGTTTCGGACCGTGACTACCTTGAACGTTTCCGTTCGCTGGGCCGCGGGCAGGCCGTCGTTTGTGGGGCGGAGGCGCATGTCTGCGTCCTTCAAACCGTGATGGGGCTTCTGGAAGAGAATGCGGCTGTTTTCGTCGTCGCGGACGCGGTTTCCTCACGGACGCCGCGGAACCACAGGTTGGCGATCCAGAGAATGCGTGCCGCCGGCGCGTCGATCGTGTCGACGGAAATGGCCATTTTCGAATGGTTGAACAAGGCCGGAACGCCGGAATTCAAGGAACTGAGCGCCCTGATCAAGTAGGAAAGAATCCATGCGCACGAACAAGACACCCCTGATTCTGCTGCCTGGCCTTCTGTGCGATGATGCGTTGTGGCGTCATCAGACCGGGCACCTTTCGGACATTGCCGAAATCACCGTGGCCGATCTGACGCGCCATGATTCCTTTCCGGCGATGGCGGCCGCCGTGCTTGACGCAGCGCCCGCCCGGTTCGCCCTGGCCGGGCTGTCCATGGGCGGATACGTGGCGCAGGAAATCATGCGTCAGGCGCCGGGCCGGGTAAGCCGTCTGGCCCTTCTGGATACCTCGCCCTATGCCGACAAACCGGAACAGAGCGAACGGCGAAAGGGTTTCATGGAAATGGCGCGCACGGGCCGCTTCGGGGAGGTTACGCCACAGTTGATGCCGGTTCTCGTCCATCCCGACAGGACATCCGACGCCGAGCTTACTGCCGAGGTCGTGGCCATGGCGGCGCGGGTGGGTCCAGACGCCTTCCTTCGTCAGCAAACCGCGATCATGGCGCGCCCGGAAGGGCTTGAAGACCTTTCGGCCATCAATATTCCGACGCTGGTCCTTTGCGGTCGTCAGGATGCGCTGACGCCGATGGCCCTGCACGAAGACATGGCGGGCAAGCTTTCCGACGGGGTGCTGGTCGCCGTCGAGAACTGCGGACACCTTTCGACCATGGAACAACCCGAGGCCGTGACAGCCGTGATGCGCTACTGGTTGCAACGCTGAATTCTCCAAAAAGGATGCTTTCGATGACCAACAAGCCGTTGATCCTGCCGTTCGGGGGTAAAACCCCACAGATCGCCGACGACGCTTTCATCGCGCCGACGGCGGTGGTTGTCGGCGATACGATAATCGGATCTGGAAGCAGTATCTGGTTCGGCTGTGTCGTGCGCGGTGACGTCCATGAAATCCGCATCGGCCGCAACACCAACATCCAGGACGGGACGATTGTCCACGTCACGAAGGGGGCCTATGGCTGTTACATCGGTTCCGACATCCTGATCGGTCACGCTGCGGTAATTCACGGCTGCACGCTGGAGGACGGTTGCTTCATTGGCATGGGGGCGACCGTGATGGACGGTGTCGTCGTTGAAAGCCGGTCCATGGTCGCCGCCGGGGCGCTCGTGACGCCGGGAAAAACGGTCGGGAGCGGGCAGTTATGGGCCGGGTCGCCGGCCCGCTATCTTCGTGATCTGAGCGATGCCGAACTGGCCGGCTTCCCCAAGGCGGTGGAAGGATATCGCGCCATAGGGCAGGAATACCGGGAAATTCTGGGTAACATCGCGGAGTAGGGGCGTTACTGTCCCGCGATAAAAACGGTCAACAATGCCGACAGGGTTACGGCCGAAATCAGGGTGGAGAGAAGGGTCGCGGTGCCCATACGGATGACGTAGGTATCGTACTGTTTTGCGAACAGGAAGACATTGATCCCGATGGGCAGGGCCGCCCCGATGGTGATGATGGCGACGTGTTCCGGCGGGACGCCGAAGACCCGGTCCGCGAGAACCCACACCACGGCGGGCAGAGCGGCCAGTTTCAATCCGCTGATGACGGCGGCTTCGGCAATCCTTTTTCCAAGATGAAACCCTGCAAGGGTTGCGCCCAATGTGAACAGGGCCGCCGGCGCGGCGGCGTCGCGCAGCATCGCGGTGACCGTGTCGATGGGTCTTGGCAGGGTGATCCCGCTCAGGGCGACAACCTCTCCGGCGATCAGGGCGATGATCAAGGGATTGCGCGCCGTGGCCCGAAGAGACGAACGGATGGGGTCGATCCACCGTGCGCGGCCACTGCGTTCATTCCCTCCCGCTTCCGAAGCCGTCAGTTCGACAAGAATGGTGACGATGGGTACCAGTATCAGGGCATGAATTGAGATCACCATCATCAGGGGGATCAGTCCCTGTTCGCCGAAACCCATCAGGATCAGGGGGATGCCGATCAGGCCGAGGTTTGAATAGATCGCCCCCATCGCCATGATCGGCCTTTCACTGTCTGTCACCGCCGGGAACAGGCGTCCCGCCGCCCACGCCGCCAGAAAGACCAGAAAACAGCCGCCGTAATAGGCGTAGAGGATGCCAGGATTGAGCGTCCCCCACGGAATACCCTGCGCCATTGAACGGAACAAAAGCGCGGGCATGGCGACGTAGTAGATGAAGGCGGTCAGGCCGCCGACGCCCGCCTGTGTGATGAGGCCACGGCGCGCCGCCCAGTATCCCGCGACCACCATGGCGAAGACGGGCAGGATGATAGTGATGGCGATGTTCATTTCCGACCCGATGCTGCGTAGGCGGCGTGCGTCTTCAACCCGATCAGATCCGGATTTTAACGTAGCTTCCCGGCGCGTCCTCTATGGCCTTGAGCCCCCCGTCGCCCGGAATCCGGGGCTTGGTGTCCTTCTTGCCGGTGTGCTTCGAAACCCATTTCTTCCAGTCCGGCCACCATGACCCTTCGTGCTGCTTCGCGCCGGCCTCCCATTCTTCCGGTGTCGGGGGGAGTTTGTCGTTGGTCCAGTGGCAGTATTTCTTGGCCGCGGGCGGGTTGACGACACCCGCGATATGACCGGATGCCGTCAGAACAAAGCGGACAGGGCCGGAATAGATCTGCGTCGCGGCATAGGTCGCCCGCCATGGCGCGATGTGATCCTCTCGCGTCGAGAGGATATAGGTGGGCGTTTTGTTGAGGCGAAGGTCGATCGGCACACCATTCAGTTCCACGCCACCGGGGTCTTTCAGTTTGTTGTCCTGATACATGTTGTGCAGATAGAAGCTCTGCATGGCGGCGGGCATGCCCGTGGAATCAGAGTTCCAGTAAAGCAGGTCGAAGGGGAAGGGATCCTTGCCCATCAGATAGTTGTTGATGACAAAGGACCAGATCAGATCGTTTGACCGGAGCAGGTTGAACGTCGTCGCCATCTCCCGCCCGGTCAGCAGACCCGTTTTGGCCATGCGATCCTCGATCACCTTGATCTGTTCATCATCGACGAAGATGCTGAGCTCTCCCGAGTCCTCAAAATCGACGAGGGTGGTGAAGAACGTCACGCTCTTGACCTTGTCGGCCTCCTTCTTCGCATGCAGGTAGGCCATGGTGGCCGCGGTCAGTGTGCCGCCGATGCAATAGGACACGATGTTGGCGCTCTTCGACCCTGTCGCCTGTTCTATGGCGCTGAGGGCGGCGATTGGACCTTCGAGCATGTAATCTTCAAAGGATTTATGTGCGAGGGAGGCGTCCGGGTTGATCCACGAAATCACGAAAACCGTATGCCCTTCACCGACCGCCCAGCTGATGAACGAGTTATCCGGGCGAAGGTCGAGGATGTAGAACTTGTTGATCCACGGCGGGACAATCAGCAACGGGGTCGCGTAGACCTTGTCCGTGGTCGGGGCGTACTGGATAAGTTCCATCAGGTCATTGCGGAAGACGACCTTCCCCGGCGTCGTGGCGATATTCCGCCCGACCTCGAATGCCTCGGTATCGGTCATCCGGATGGCAAGCTTCCCCTTGCCGCGTTCCAGATCGCCAAGCAGGTTGTCGAGCCCCTTGACCAGATTCTCGCCGCCGCTTTCGACCGTGGCGCGAAGGACTTCAGGGTTGGTCATCAGAAAATTTGACGGCGCCATCGCATCGACGAATTGCCTGGTATAGAAATCGACCTTCTTCGCGGTCTTCTTGTCCAGGCCCTCGACGCCTGTGGCCGTGCTGTAAAGCCACCGGGCCGTCAGCAGATAGGACTGTTTTATGAAGTCGAAGACGTGGTTTTCCGTCCACTCTGAATCCTTGAAGCGTTTGTCGCCTTTTTCCGGGGCAAAAGCGGGCTCCACCGTTTCCCCCATCATGCGCCGCGCCTGACGGTTCCATAGTTCCAGAAAGTCTGCCCAGAGTTTGACCTGCGCCGTCATCATCTTTGACGGGTCGGACATCATTTTCTGGGTCATTTCGATAAAGGCCGCGCCGACATTCAGGGGGTCCGGATGTTCGATCGCCCCATCGACGTTCTGGTTGTTCAGAAAATCCTGCACCAGTTTCTGGCTGCGTTCCGCCACTTCCGCCATCGAGCGCGCCAAACGTTCCGGATCGTGATGGGGGGGCATGGAGCCCGGTTGATTGGCCATTGCTCTATCCTTTATGATCAGGCGGCGCTCAGTCTGGTGGCGAATAAATGGTATTTTTGAATGTTCGAACGGAAGAAACAGGTGAAAAAGAACCTGAAACCTGTTTCCTTCTATGACTTTATTTGTACTATTCGTACTATATTTACGATTATGCGGCAACGTGCAACCCCATGATTCTCAATGTCTATGTGGGATTGGCGACTAAACCGGAACGATTATCGTTCGCGAGGAGCAATGGAATGGTGACGAAGATGTTTGCGATGAAGAAAAAGGGTGGCGCGCAGCGGCGCGTCCCGACGGCCTGGTTCGTTGCATTTCTCGCCCCTGCCGCACTGGCTGGATGTTCTTCCGTTCCCGATGCGGTCAATCCGGTCGAATGGTACCGCAGCGTTTCCGATGCCCTTTCCGGTGAAGAGAAGGGCGCCGCGCCTGAAGGCGCTGCCGAGACGCAAACACCGCAGGATGCAACGGCCAGCTACCCCTCGGTTCGGGAAACGCCGGAGCGTCCCAAGGCGGTGAGCGAGGCCGAGCGTCAGGAAATCGCATCCGGGCTTGTCGCTGACCGCCAGCGCGCGCGTTATTCATCCGATGTGGTTCGCCGTCAGGGCGACCCGGTTTCGCCGCTGCGCGGGGACACCGCCCCTGCGTCGACGAGCGCCTCCGCTCCCGCGCCTTCGACTATAGCTTCGAACGAACCGCCGCCGCCGAAGGCTTCGGCCGTGACGCCGGTTACAAGCGAGCCGACCCGCGTCGCCCAGGCGCCGCGTCCTGCGCCCGCACCCGTCACAAGATCAACCCCCGTTTCGTCGGAAAGCGTCCGGGAAACCTATCGTCAGCAACTTGCCCAACGCCTGTCGAATGCGCCGAAGCAGGAGCAGCCGCAAATTTCCGGAACGTTGCGCAACCTTGATGCGCAGGATGACGGCGTGTTCGAAACCATCGTCGTTTCCAGCGGCGGCGTTGAAACCAACGAGGCGGTTTATGATGAATCGCGGAGGCTTTCGCCTTCTCCCGTATCGGCCCCGACCTCCCGTGTCGTATCGACGTCTGTCGAAAATGGCACTGCCCGTTCGCTGGCCGAGTATGACGGACGCGCCGCCGCGCATTCCTACAAGGTTGCGACCATTCAGTTTGACATAGGTGATGCCGATCTGACGGCCCTTGACAGGGATATTCTGGCAAAGGTCGCCGCCCTTCATCGTGAACGTGGCGGCGTTGTCCGGGTGGTTGGTCATGCAAGCAGCCGGACCCGTGACATGGATATCGTGCGCCACAAGCTGGTGAACCTTCAGGTTTCCGTCGAGCGCGCCGACCGGGTCGCGCGTGAACTTTCACGCCTCGGCGTCAAGGCTGATGCCCTCTATGTCGGCGCCAGCGCGGACGTTGCCCCCGTTTATTATGAGGTGATGCCTGCCGGTGAGGCTGGAAACCGGCGAGCAGAGATCTTTATCGACTACTGAAGCCCCCGGCGTTACAACAGCAAACGCTTTTTCGGCCGGGGATATTTCCCGGCCGTTGGACCTTTACGGGAATCACGGAAGATGGAACAGGAATTCCATAGAATCAAAAGGCTACCGCCTTACGTCTTCGCCGAAGTCAACTCGATGAAGGCCCGAGCCCGCGCCGCCGGCGAGGACATCATTGATTTCGGCATGGGAAATCCGGATTCTCCGACCCCACAGCATATCGTCGATAAGCTGGTCGAAACCGTTCAGGATCCGCGCACCCATCGGTATTCCAATTCGCGCGGGATTCCGGGATTGCGAAAGGCGCTTTCGGGTTATTACCAGCGCCGTTTCAACGTCTCCATCGACCCTGAAAGCGAGGCCATTGTCACGCTCGGCTCGAAAGAAGGGTTGGCGAATCTGGCCTCCGCCATCACCAGCCCCGGCGATGTCCTTTTGGTGCCGAATCCCAGTTATCCAATCCATCAGTTCGGATTCATCATCGCCGGTGGCGCAGTGCGCAACATTCCCGTGACGCCGGGACCGAACTTCATGGCCGCGCTGGAGCGCGCTGTGATCCACAGCGTTCCCAAACCAACGGCGCTGGTTCTCAATTATCCGAACAATCCAACGGCGGAGATCGCCGATCTGGATTTTTATGCGCAGGTTGTCGATTTCTGTCGGCATCACGGCATCTGGGTTCTCTCGGATATCGCCTATTCCGAGATTTATTTCGACATCGATCCGCCGCCTTCGATCCTTCAGGTCCCCGGCGCCCGCGATATCGCCGTCGAATTCACTTCGATGAGCAAAACCTATTCGATGCCGGGATGGCGGATCGGCTTTGCGGCAGGCAACAAGCACCTGATCAGCGCTCTGGCAAGAATCAAGTCGTACCTCGACTATGGCGCGTTCACCCCCATCCAGGTTGCCGCTACCGCTGCCCTCAATGGCCCGCAGGATTGCGTGGATGACATCCGGCGTCTCTACAAGGAGCGCCGCGATGTTCTGGTCGAGGGGCTGACTTCCGCCGGCTGGGCGCTTCCAAGCCCAGCGGCGACCATGTTCGCCTGGGCCCCGATACCGCCCGCCTTCCAGCACCTCGGTTCGGTGGAATATTCGAAGCTTCTTCTCAGGGAAGCCAGGGTCGCCGTCAGTCCCGGCATCGGCTTCGGCGAGCACGGCGACGGCCATGTGCGCTTTGGACTGATCGAGAACCTGCACAGAACCCGTCAGGCGATCCGCAGCGTCAAGGCCTTCCTGAACAATTACGACAAGGTTCTGGAAGAAGCGGATGGCAGGAAGAATACCAAAGGCTGAAAAGCCGTAGGCTGAAACAGGGAACCACCCGAAAAGACGGAGCCTCAAGGGAATGAATTCGCCACTTCGCATAGCCATCGCAGGTCTTGGAACAGTCGGCGGCGGGACGCTCAAGGTACTGCTCGACAATGCCGACGCGCTGGAAAGCCGGAGCGGACGGAAGCTTCGGGTCACCGCGGTTGCCGAACGCGCGTTCGGAACGATTGAGGCTCTGGGCGGCAGGCTTGACGGGATAAAGGTCTATGACGACGCTTTGGCCCTTGCCGATGACCCCGAGGTCGATGTCATCGTCGAACTGATCGGTGGATCTGGCGGCATCGCCAAGACGCTTGTCGAAACGGCTATCGCCAAGGGCAAGCACGTGGTGACGGCCAACAAGGCGATGCTGGCGCATCACGGAACGGCAATGGGGCGCGCGGCGGAAGCGAATGGCGTGACGCTTGGATACGAGGCGGCGGTCGCCGGTGGTATCCCGATCATCAAGGCGATGCGCGAAGGGCTCGCGGCGAACCGGATCAGCCGCGTCTACGGTATCCTCAACGGAACCTGCAATTATATCCTGACGGAAATGCGTGAAACCGGGCGGGAATTCGACGACGTCCTCGCCGAGGCGCAGAAACTGGGGTACGCGGAAGCGGATCCGAGCTTCGATGTCGAGGGGATCGACGCCGCCCACAAGGTTTCCATCCTGACCAGCGTCGCCTTTGGCTGCGAGATTGACTTCGACGCTGTTTCCGTCGAAGGAATCCGCCACATTTCGCCGCTTGATATCGAATTTGCCGAGGAACTCGGCTACAGGATAAAGCTGCTGGGCGTCGCCAGTCTGACGGATCACGGAATTGAACAGCGCGTTACGCCGTGCATGGTGCCGAAGACAACGGCCATCTCATCGGTGGAGGGCGTATTCAACGCCGTTGTCGTTGAAGGCGATTTCATCGATACCACGATGTTTTACGGTCGTGGCGCGGGTGAGGGGCCGACGGCGTCCGCCGTGGTTTCGGACCTTGTCGATATTGCGCGTGGCCGTACCGTTCCGACCTTCGGTATTCCCGCGACGGCGCTGACAGCCCTTCAGCCAGCAACGATGGATCGCCACGTCGGGGCCTATTATGTTCGCCTGATGGTGGTTGACCGGCCCGGCGTTTTCGCCGATGTCGCGGCCATCCTGCGTGACAACAAGGTGTCCATGGAATCCGTCATCCAGCGTGGGCGCGCGCCGGGTAACACCGTTCCCGTGGTCCTGTCGCTGCACGACACGGAAGAGGCCGCGTTAAAGCGCTCTCTGGAGTCGATCGCGAACCTTGACGCCGTGGTGGAGCCCCCGCGCGTTATCCGTATCGAACACCTTTAGAAGACGTCCCGGAAACGGGGCCTGCGGAGCGGAAGATGAACGATCCAACGGCATCGGACACTGAAGGGCGCGAAGCATTCCTCGGCGTTGAAAAATCCCTTGGAGGTCGGCGCTGGGTGAGCCGGCAGGCCGACGACAGGACGTCATTGGCCATGGCGCAGGCCCTTGGCGTGCCAGAAGTCGTCGGTCGGGTGCTGGCCGGTCGTGGCGTCGGTCTGGATGATGCCGAAGGTTTCCTGAATCCCACCCTTCGCGAACAGCTGCCCGACCCGCTGCACCTCAAGGATATGAAGAAGGGCGCTGATCGTATCGCCGCTGCGGTGATGAAGGGCGAGTTGGTCGCCATTTTCGGTGATTATGATGTGGACGGCGCGACATCGTCTGCGCTTTTGACCCGCTTTTTCAAGGCCGTTGGCGGGAAAAGCATGGTCTACATCCCCGATCGCATGAAGGAGGGGTACGGCCCCAATGCGGCGGCCCTTCTGTCCCTTGCCAAACAGGGCGCATCTCTGGCGATCACCGTCGATTGTGGCGTTACGGCGTATGAGCCGCTGGCGGCGGCGGCGGACGCCGGGCTTGAGGTAATCGTCGCCGATCATCATGTGGCGGAACCAGCCCTGCCGCGCGCCTTCGCCGTCATCAACCCCAACCGTCTCGATGACGACAGCCCCCACGGCCATCTTGCCGCCGTTGGTGTGGTCTTCCTGCTTGTCGTTCAGGTCAACAGGGCGTTGCGCGATGCCGGATGGTATGCGTCCCGGCCAGAGCCCGATCTGATGCAGTGGCTCGATCTTGTCGCACTGGGAACGGTCTGCGATGTGGTGCCGCTAAAGGGGATCAACCGGGCATTGGTCGCCCAGGGGGTGAAGGTCATGGCGCGGCGCGACAATCCGGGAATAACGGCGTTGGGGGACGAGGCGGGAGTGGATGAACCGCCAGGCGCCTATCATCTGGGATTCATCCTCGGCCCCCGCGTCAATGCCGGTGGGCGGGTAGGGGAATCCGATCTGGGAACCCGCCTGCTGTCCACGGACAACGCCGGGGAGGCAAAGGATCTTGCCCGCCGCCTTGATGCGCTGAACAGGGAGCGCCAATCGATCGAACAGGTCGCCCTGGATCAGGCGATTGCGCAGATCGAGGCGGCCGAATCCCCGCCGACAGCGCTGGTGCTGGCCTGTGGCGAAGGATGGCATCCGGGCGTCATCGGAATCGTCGCCTCGCGCCTGAAAGACCGCTACAACCTGCCATCCTGCGTTGTCTCCCTTGGGGATGACGAAGGCGTTGGCTCGGCCCGTTCCGTATCCGGAATCGACCTCGGCGCAACGGTTCTTGCGGCCCGTCAGGCGGGCATCCTGTCCAAGGGCGGTGGGCACGCCATGGCGGCCGGATTTACGGTGGGCAGGGACAGGCTTGAAGATCTGCGCGCGTTCATGGAGGAACGCTTTGCCGCCCGTATCGCCGAAGCCAGAATCGAACCGATCATGACCCTTGACGGCGCGGTGTCGGTTTCCGGGGCGACCCGCGATCTGGTCGAGGATCTTGAAAGGTTGCAGCCATTCGGCGCCGGCAACCCTGAACCCCGTTTCGTCGTTCGGGATGCCCGTATCCTGCGTGCCGACATCGTCGGGCAAACCCAGGAACACATCCGATGCACCCTTACGGGGCCGGGTAATGAGGGACGTCTCAACGCCATCGCCTTCAGGGTTGTGGACAGTGATATCGGCCGCGCGCTTCTTAACACCGGGGGCTTGCCGCTTCATATCGCAGGGCGTTTGCGGATCAACCGTTGGCAAGGACGGATAACCCCGCAATTGATGATTGATGACGCCGCACCGGTGCGGTGAACTTTTTGTCGCCGGTTATTTGTTTCCCAACCCATTGATTTTCAGCCTTAAACGGTTGAGACTAAGAGTTCTGTCGAGGTTCAGGACGGTGCTTCCGTACCTGCAACGGAAAGAT
>JAPHTL010000312.1 GCA_026193355.1 Rhodospirillales bacterium | reverse complement strand
CTGCTGACCCGGGGCTATTGCGTCATGCCCGGCTACTGGAACGACCCGGAGAAAACAGCATCGACCATCGACGCGGCGGGCTGGTGCCATTCGGGCGACATCGCGGTGCTGGACACCGAGGGCTACTGCCGGATCGTAGGACGCATCAAGGACATGGTGATCCGCGGCGGCGAGAACATCTTCCCGCGCGAGATCGAGGAGTTCCTCTACAGCCACCCGAAGATCGAGGAGGCCGAGGTCTTCGGCGTGCCCGACGAGAAGTACGGCGAGGAAGTCTGCGCATGGATCAGATTGCGCGGAGGCGAGGCGATGACGGCCGAAGAGGTGCGCGCCTTCTGCGAGGGCAAAATCGCGCATTTCAAGATTCCCCGACACATCCGCTTCGTCAGCGAATTCCCGATGACAGTTACGGGAAAGATACAGAAATTCAGGATGCGCGATATAATGACAGAGGAACTGAAACGGAACGGAGGCTGAAGCCATGTACCGGATCAGGTTCCACGGACGGGGCGGACAGGGCGTCAAGACGGCCAGCCGCGTCCTGGGAACGGCCTTCTTCATCGAAGGCTTCGAGGTGCAGGATGCGCCACGCTACGGCGCAGAGCGACGGGGCGCGCCCATCTTCGCCTATGTCCGCGCCGACCAGTCGCCCATCAATGAACGCGGCGTCATTACCACCCCCGACCTTGTGGTCGTGGTGGACGATACCCTCATCGGCATTCCGGCCGCCGGCGTCCTTCAGGGGGTCGAGGCGCAGACGGTCGTCCTCATCGCCACGGAGGAACTCAGATCGGTCTGGGCCGAACGCCTGACCACGGCGAAGCAGGTCGTCACCCTGCCCGCTCACCTGTCGGACAACCGCGACGAACTGCCCTACATCGGTATCGCCTGCGCGGGCGCGGCGGCGCGGCTGACCGGCGCGGTTTCCGCGAAATCCCTCGAACAGGCGATCCGGCGGGAGCTGTCCGGGCTGGACGACAGGATCATAAGGGAAAACCTGTCGTGGGCCGCGAACGCCTACAATGCGGTCGTCAGGGACGAGGGCGTCGTCACGACCGCCGCCGGCCCTTCCATGGCCGGCCTGCCTCCGCCGCAGTGGATCGATCTGCCGTTCGAACCCTCGGCGCTTTCGTCGCCGACCATCCACGCGGGGCTGACCAGTGTGCAGGTGCGCACCGGCCTGTGGCGGACCCTGCGCCCCGTCCTTCACGAAGACCTGTGCAAGAAGTGCGTCTGGGTCTGCGGATCGGTCTGCCCGGACGGGGTGATCTCCACCGGGCCGCAAGGCTTCCCCGCCATCGATTTCGATCATTGCAAGGGATGCCTCGTCTGCCTCGCCCAGTGCCCGCGCCACGCCTTCGAGGCGGTGCCCGAGAAGGACGCGATAAAAGCGGAAGGAGGCGCGCCATGAGCGGCAAGACAACGCGCGAGCTTATGACCGGCAACGCCGCCGCCGCATGGGGCGCACGACTGGCCGGAGCCGAGTACCTGCCGGTGTTCCCCATCACGCCGCAGACCGAGATCATCGAAACCCTAGGGCGATGGATCGACGGCAGCGAGTTCGACGCCCGCATGGTCACGCTCGATTCCGAACACTCCATGGTGACGGCGGCGGGCGCCGCGGCGCTGGCCGGGGCGCGCGTCTTCACCGCGACATCCAGCCAGGGGCTGCTTTATGCGATGGAGATGCTTTACACCGTCGCGGGATGGCGGGCGCCGTTTGTCCTGACCAACGTGTCGCGCGGGCTGGCCTCGCCGATCACGCTGGAGCCCGACCACAACGACATCCTCGCGGCGCGCGACAGCGGCTTCCTGCAAATCCACTGCGCCACCTGTCAGGAGGTTGTCGATTGCACCCTGATCGCCTATCGCATCGCCGAGGACAGCCGCGTGCGTCTTCCGGCCATCGTCAATCTGGACGGCTTCTACCTGTCCTTCACACGCGAACCCGTCACCCTGCCCGACCAAAAGGGCTGCGCGGCCTTCCTGCCGCCCTTCGATGCCGGGGAACACGGGTTCAGGGCAGGCAAGCCGTTAAGCGAGGCGGTCGCCGTGCTGGGCGGCGCGGCCTATTCATACTTCCGCTATGAAACCCATCTCGCCGCCGAACAGGCGCTGGGCGTCTACGACGAGGCGGCCGCAGCCTTCGCGAAGGCCTTCGGCCGTGCCTATCCGGCTCTGGAATCCTATGCGCTGGATGATGCCGAGGTGGTCTTCGTCATGATGGGCTCCTTCGCCACCAAGGCGAAAGACGCCGTTGACCGCATGCGGGCCGAGGGCCGCAAGGTTGGACTGGTGCGACCGCGCCTGCTGCGCCCCTTCCCCGCCGACGCCTTCCGCGCGGCGCTGCTTGGCCGCAAGGCCGTCGCCGTCATCGACCAGAACATTTCCTTCGGCAAGGGCGGCATCCTGCACGCCGAGGTGGCCTCGGTGCTGTATGGGCAGCCGAACGCCCCGATGCTGGTCAGCTTCATCGGCGGCCTCGGTGGCCGCGACATCAGCGCAGGCGAATTCGCCGGAATGGCGGATATCGCGGAGGAAGCGGCAAAAACGGGCGTGGCTCCGCCACCGCGGCTTCTGTTCACCGGGGACGAGCTTCGTCAGGTGCGCAAGTTCCAGGCCGTCGCCGCCTTGGCAGGCGCTGAAGCGAAGGGAGACTCCGGTCATGAGTGAAACCCGCTTCAAGGGGATGAAGGACCTGCCCTCCACCCACCTTTTGGGATCGGGAACCGCCATGTGCGCCGGTTGCGGCGGGCTGGAGGCGGTGCGCGAAATCTACGATGTGCTGGGCGAAAACACGGTGTTCGTCAATGCGGCGGGCTGCATGACCCTGCTGTCCGTCTATCCGTTCACACCCTTCGCCGGATCGTTCCTCTATACCGCCATGGCCTCGGCCCCGGCGGGGGCGCAGGGCGTGCGCGACGCGCTGGACATCCAGATCGCCAAGGGGCGGCTGAAGGCGGAAGACGACATGCAGGTCGTCGTCCTGACCGGCGACGGCTCGGCCTACGGCATGGGGCTTTCGGCGACCTCGGGCGCCATCGACCGCAACCTCGACTTCATCTATGTCTGCTACGACAACGAGGGCTACGGCAACACCGGCCACCAGACATCGGACGCCACCCCGCACGGGGCGCATACCGCCACCTGTACGCGCGAACAGGGTTATCCCGGACGCAAGAAGGACCTGTTCGCCATCTGGGCGGCGCATCGCCCGGCCTATGTCGCCACCGTCATCGGCTCGGAGCCGCTCGATCTCGCCCGCAAGATGGAAACGGCCGGAGCGATGAAGGGGCCGCGCCTCATCCTCGCCTTTTCACCCTGCCCGACCGGCTGGGG
>JAPHTL010000077.1 GCA_026193355.1 Rhodospirillales bacterium | reverse complement strand
GCGCCGCTTTGCACCGGGCGGACCTCCGCGCCCAGCATCTTCATGCGAAAGACGTTGGGGGACTGTCGCTCGATATCCTTGCAGCCCATGTAGATGACGCAGGGCAGGTCGAACAGGGCGCAGACGGTGGCGGTGGCCACCCCGTGCATGCCCGCGCCGGTTTCCGCGATGACGCGGGTCTTGCCCATGCGACGGGCCAGCAGGATCTGGCCGATGCAGTTGTTCACCTTGTGCGCACCGGTGTGGTTCAGGTCCTCGCGCTTGAAATAGATTTTCGCCCCGCCCAGCGTTTCGCTCATGCGCTGCGCGTAATAAAGGGCGCTGGGACGGCCGACGTAATGCTTCAGATAGCCGGTCATTTCGGTCTGGAAGGCGGGATCGTTGCGCGATTCGTTCCAGGCGCGTTCCAGATCAAGGACCAGCGGCATCAGGGTTTCGGCGACGAAACGGCCACCAAAGATGCCGAAGTGGCCGTCGGCGTCGGGACCGGCGCGAAAGCTGTTGGGCTTGTTCGGCGTGTTCATGGGCGGTGTTTTTGCTCGGTTTCCGACTGTTTCTCAGGGTTGGCCGATTTATAAACCAAGGTGGGGGGCGGTTACAGGAAAAAGGGAAATCGCATGGTCATGGCCCGTCCTGGGGCAGCACCCGCCCGACGGGCAGTCGGGTCGTGACGGTGGTGCCCACGCCCTTCTCGCTTTCGATTGTGATCGTTCCGCCGTGCAGTTCCATCAATGCGAGGGAAAGGGGGAGGCCGAGACCGGTTCCCTCCGTCTGCCGTGTTCCCACCCTGCCGAAAGGTTCTTTCGCTTTCTCGATTTCCATCGCGTCCATTCCGGCGCCCTGGTCGGCGATGGAAACCACCAGCGAACCATCCGTCTCCTGCCGGGTGGACACTTTGATTTCACCGCCCGCGTCGGAAAACTTCACCGCGTTGGATAGCAGGTTCAGCAAGACCTGGCGCAGGCGGCGGCCATCTCCGAAAATGTCGGGAAGGTCGGCGGAAACATCCGATACGATGTTAACACCCTGTTTCTCGGCGCGCGGACCCATCAGCCGGATCGACGCATCCAGGGTCTTTTGAAGAGCAATCCGCTCTTCATGCAGTTCCAGGGCGTTGGCTTCGATCGCCGAGACATCGAGGATGTCGTTGATGAGGGTGAGAAGATGTTGGCCCGAATCATGGATATCGTCGAGATAGCCGCGATATCGGTTGTTTCCTACGGGACCACCGATCTCTTGGCGGATGTAGTCGGAAAAGCCGATGATGGCGTTGAGCGGCGTGCGCAGTTCGTGGCTCATGGTTGCCAGGAATTCGCTTTTTGCCCGATTCGCGACCTCAAGCTGCGTTTTCGCGGCCGAGAGCGCCATTTCCACCTGTTTCTGCTCCGTGATATCGGTGCGGATGCTGACGGTGCCGCCCTCGCCCGTTCGCCGTTCGCTGACCTGCAGCCAGCGGCCGTCGGTCAGGCGCTGGATGGTGTTTCCCTTCGACTTCTGATGTTCCTCGAGCCGCTGTCTTTTCCACCCCGCCGGATCGGCCAGTGCGTCCGCGTTCTCGCCGCTGGCGATATAGGCGTCGACGAGTTCCTCAAAGGTCGCCCCTTCCATGATGGCGGGTGCTGTCTTGGGGTAGAACTCCCGGTACTTGTTGTTGCACAGAATCAACCTGTCGTTGGCGTCGTACAGGACGAAGGCTTCGGAGATGCTTTCGATGGCGTCGATCAGCCGTTGCCGTGTTTGCGCCGTCTCCGCTTCGCTTTCCCTCAATTCTTTCGTGCGTTCTTCGACCCGCCGTTCCAGCTCCCTGTTCGCCTCGCGGACTTCCTGCTCCGCCTTTTCGCGGGCCGTGACGTTGTTGAGCGAGAGGGCCAGCATCTCAACTTCGTCATCATCATCCAGGATAGGCTGGATTTTTATATCCCAATAGGAGGTGCCCCATTCCGGATGGTCGGCATATTCGAAGGGGCGGGCGAAGGATTCATACGGTGTTTTGGTCGCAAGGACCTTCTCGAAAATGGCCCTGGCATTGGATGGATAAAGGTCGAAATGGTTCTTTCCGATGAATTCCTCGACACTGCGTGCTCCGGCCTTGGCATAGGCATCATTGACGCGAATGAAGTTGAAGTCCGGATCGAGAAGGGCGAAGCAGGTCATCGAATCGCTGAAGAACAGGTCCAGCAACCGCGCCGATTCCCTGAGTGCTTCCTGCGTGTTTTTCAGGGGGGTGACATCCGTACGGTTGCTGATCAGATAGCCGGTCGGTGTGCGATGCTCGGTGATCTGCAGCCATCGGCCGTCATCCAGTACCTGTTCGAACGGAACCCCGTCAGGGTTTTGATGGCGATGTATGCGTTCGCGTATCCATGCGTCCCGTTCCGCCGGTTCGATCCGGTACTGGCCGCGGCTTGCCGCTTTATGGACCATTTCCTCGAAAGAGGCGCCCGGTACGAACAAATCCCGGCTGGCTTCGTAGATCGTCTTGTAGGCTTCGTTGCAGGCGATCAGGCGGTCATCGGGGTCGAAAATGCTGAAACCCTGCGGAAGGGCTTCAAGGGCTTCTTTCAAAAGCGTTTCAGCCCGTCGGTTCCGGGTGAGGTCGCGGTCGATCCCGCGGTATCCGGTGAAGGTTCCGTCATCGGAAAAAATCGGGATGCCGGACGTCTCCAGAATGACCTCATGGCCATCCTTGTGCAGGTTGACGTTTTCCAGATTCTCAAAGGGCTTTTGTGCTGCGGCGATCGGGCCGAAAATCGCCGCCACCCGTTCCGCTTCCGCCGGAGGCATCAGATCGAACGGAGTTCTGCCGACGACTTCCTCGGGTTCGTAGCCCAGGAAATCGCGGACCTTGGGGCTGACATAGGTATAGACGGCGTTTCCGTCGACTTCCCAGACCCAGTCCGACAGGTTTTCGACGAGGTCGCGGTAATAGCGATCGTTTTTTTTCTCTGGCATGATTTGTTTTATCGTTCAGCGCCTTATCGGCTGGCTGTGTTGTCAATCGGGCAATATATCAAGCAAGCAATCCGGATTGAAGCGATCGATGGTTGTTACGTGCAGGTATTCACCCGTCCTTGCCTGCCCCTCTGCACGCGGTTACCTTGTGCCTGAACAAGGCCAGCTTTTACAAGGATCAATCGCGCATGTCTCTCTGTCCCTGTGGTTCCGGAACCGATTTCGACCAGTGCTGCGGCCCGATCATTGCGGGCGCGCCCGCGCCGTCGCCTGAGGCGCTGATGCGGTCGCGCTACACCGCCTTTGTGCGTGACGAGATCGACCATATCGAAAACACCCATGCCCACGACGTGCGCGACGATTTCAGCCGGTCTTCGGCGGAGAATCTGGCCCGTTCGGTCAAATGGGCGGGGTTGGAGATCGTCAAGACCGAGGGCGGCGGTGCGGAAGACGAGACCGGAACGGTCGAATTCATCGCGCGTTTCAAGCAGGATGGCCAGCTTATGGCCCATCACGAGCTGTCCACCTTCCGTCGTGACGATGGGCGCTGGTTCTATGTGGATGGCACGATCAACCCCAAGGGCCAGCCACGACAGGTCGAGAAGGTCGGCCGCAACGAACCCTGTCCCTGCGGTTCGGGCAAGAAATACAAGAAGTGCTGCGGGGCCTGACGGGGCGGGCAGGGCATGGCGCGCCATTTTTCCTGCACCGCATGCGGAAAGTGCTGTCATGGGCAACTGCCGCTGAGCATCGATGACGCGCTGGCCCATGCCGATAAATTCCCGCTGATTGTCACATGGACGCCGGTGCGTCAGGGTGGTCGCTCCTTCGATGTGACCGCGGCGCGCGGCATCACGATAAAGCTGAACAACCGCAAGACCGCAGCCGTACAGATAACGCCCAGCGCCTATCTGCCGCCGTCCTTCGCCTGCCCCTGCCTGACGGCCGATGGGCTTTGCGCCATCCACGGGGAAAAACCCCTGCGCTGCCGGGCGATGCCCTATTCCGCCTATCGTGACGAGGCGGATCAGGAAGACCTGATGATCCCCCGCCCCGGCTGGGATTGCGATACGTCGGATGCCGCGCCGGTTCTCTACGATGATCGGCGGATCCTTGATCGCACCGCCTTTGATGCCGAACGGGCGGCGCTGGATCGCGATGCGCGCATTCTCAG
>JAPHTL010000339.1 GCA_026193355.1 Rhodospirillales bacterium | reverse complement strand
GGAAACGACGACCGGAGTCGCCCAGCATGTGGAGGTCAAGCCATCGTACGGGCTGAGCGAAGATGAAATGGCCGATATGCTGCGTGACAGTATGGTCCACGCCAAGGACGACATGGCGGCGCGCCTGCTTTCCGAGGCGCGGGTCGAGGGTTCGCGCGTTCTGAACGCCGTGATCTCCGCACTTCGGGCGGATGGCGATCTTCTCGACGATCAGGAGCGGGGGAAGGTGGAGGGCTTTGCGAAGGCCCTTGCCGAAGCCATCGACGGCACGGATCGTGAGGTGATTGATGAAAGGGTCGGGGAGCTTGATCGCGCCACGCAGGAATTCGCTTCGCGGCGGATGGATCGTGGGATCAATGCGGCGTTGAGCGGCGTTGCGGTCGACAATCTTGAGAACAAGGTGTCTTGACCAGTTTATCGGGTGCCGTATAACCGGCATGGAAGAATAACGACGACACTATGACGGAGCAGGCGAGATGCCGAAAATGACGTTCATCCTTTCGGATGGAAGCAAACAGGAAGTGGATGCCCCCAACGGCCTCTCGGTTCTGGAACTTGCGCATCGCAACAAGATACAGCTTGAAGGCGCGTGCGAAGGCTCGCTGGCTTGTTCGACCTGTCACGTGATCGTCGATCAGGCCTGGTTCGACAAACTGGACGAGGCGACCGAGGACGAAGAGGACATGCTCGACCTGGCCTTTGGCCTGACCCATACCTCGCGTTTGGGGTGCCAGATCAAGATGACAGATGCGCTTGATGGGCTGGTCGTCACCCTGCCCAAGGGCACACGAAACATGATGGTGGAAAGCTGATCCTGCGGGTTGCGGGACAGCGAAAAGGAGGCGTTCATGGGCCTGCGCTGGACGGATGTCCATGACATCGCGATGGATCTGGAAGACGCCCACCCCGATGCGGATGTGGTGAATATCCGTTTCACCGATCTGTGGAAGTGGGTGCAGGAACTCCCGGATTTTGATGACGATCCGCAAAAATCCAGCGAGAAGATCCTTGAAGCCATTCAAATGGCCTGGATTGAAGAACGCAGTTGACCATATCGGCTCCGGGTTGATGCCGTCGCTTTGCGGGGTCATTATCGGAGCGATTTTTTCTTACTGAAATCACCGGGGAAATCGCCGCCATGCTGCCGGTTACACTGGCTGACGCCGCCGCATTCGGTTTTTTCGTGCTGGCCTGGGTCGGATATACGTTCTTCGCCGACAAGCTGTCGCGGGGCGGAAAAAACCTGATGACCGTCATGCATGCTTTCCGGCTACGCTGGATGAAGCAAATGATGGCGCGGGAAAACAGGGTGCAGGATGTCACCGCGCTGGCCACGCAGATGCGCAGTGTTTCACTGTTCGCCTCAACAACGATTTTTATTCTCGGCGCCCTGGTCGCCCTGCTGGGGGCGGTTGATGAGGCGCGCAACGTTATCAAGGATGTCCCCTTTGCGGTGCAGACTGTTCCTGGCGTCTGGGAGGCCAAGCTGCTGGTCCTCCTGACCGTGTTTGTCTACGCATTTTTCAAGTTCGCCTGGAGCCTGCGTCAGTTCAATTACGCGTTGACGCTGATCGGTTCCGCGCCGATGCCGGGGGAAACCGACAAGCTGGATATCAACAGCGCCGCAGGGCGTCTGGCCCGGATCGCAACTCTGGCCGTCGCCAGTTTCAACCGTGGGGTTCGCGCCTATTATTTCGCCCTGGCCGCGCTTTGCTGGTTTATTCACCCGTATCTGTTCCTGGGCAGTACGGCGCTTGTCATTTGGGTGCTCTACAGGCGGGAGTTCCGCTCCTTCACCTTGAAGACCCTGACGGATCCGCTTGGTGATCCGGCATCACGGACGGAGCAGTGAAGCGTCTTTGCTCCGGCAAGGCGTAAGCCTATATATGCCTCATGGATATATTGCACCTCGACAAGCCCCCCAGTGAGACGACCGTTGTCGTCGCCATGTCCGGTGGCGTGGACAGTTCCGCCACCGCGGCTTTGCTGGTGGATGCGGGCTATCGCGTTATCGGGGTGACGATGCAACTCTATGACCACGGTGAAGCCGTGGCGCGCCCCGGAACCTGCTGCGCCGGTCAGGATATTCATGATGCGAGACGCGTCGCCGACACCATCGGCATTCCCCATTATGTTCTCGACCTTGAAGATCCCTTCCGTCGCGACGTGATCGATGACTTCGCGGATACCTATCTGCGTGGCGAAACGCCGATTCCGTGCGTGCGCTGCAATCAGACGGTGAAGTTTCGTGACCTTCTCGGGCGCGCCGACGCCTTGGGCGCCGACCTTCTCGTCACCGGGCATTATGTTCGCTGGCAGATGGGCGGGGACGGCCCCATGCTGTTGCGCGGGGTCGATCATGCGCGGGATCAGAGCTATTTCCTGTTCGC
>JAPHTL010000129.1 GCA_026193355.1 Rhodospirillales bacterium | reverse complement strand
CTGCGGAACCCCTCGGCGGGGCCAAGGCTGTTGCGGCGGTTGAGGATCGCGGCCACCACGCCCGAATCGTTCATCGCCAGCCATGTGCCGCCGGCCAGCCGGTCGCGGCCGCCGATGACGTCTTCGCGATCCGACCAGTGCCGGGCGGGTGGGTCCCATGGGCGATCAATCATTTCGTCGCGATTGGCGGCGATCAGGATCGGCCACGGATGGGTCGCGCGGCGCAGGATTACGACGGTGCACATGTGATCAAATTCCTGTCAGCGGCTTTTGAGCGAGCGTGTTTCAAGGTATAAATGAAGGAAGACGTATTCAAAAGGAAAGAGGCATGTCGAAGGCGGAAACCATCCGGTCGCGCGAAAAAGGCTTTGAGGCCAAGTACAAGCACGACGAGGAAGTCATTTTCAAGGCCCACGCCCGGCGCGACAAATTGTTCGGCCTGTGGGCGGCGGGGCTGATGGGACTGTCGGGTGACGAGGCGGAAGCCTATGCCCTTGATCTGGTGGTGCGCGACCTGGAAAAGAAGGGCGAGGCCAATATCGTCGTGAAGGTTCTGGACGATTTCGCCGCCCGTGGCATCGAGTTATCCGACGATGTGGCGTTCAAGGAGCTCGATCGTCTTTACGTCATCGCGTTGGAACAGGTCTGTCGGGAATTCCCCACACCACTGGATGCCGATTACCAGAGAATCGGCGGCTGACGCGCCTTTTGCGTGGAACTTTTCCCGAATCCAGCCGGTTGAATACGGCTGTTGTCTTCCAGCGTAATTCCGTGCACTCTCCAAAACGTAAGTAAAATAATTTTTACAACACCAAAAACGGGCATAATGATTTGCGCGGCAAGGCGTGGTTCAGGGTGGCCGGGATAACAATCTTGAGGGAGCGGGAGGAAGGTCGAATGAGCGATAGCAGAAATCCAGAAACGCAGGTTCTTCACGCAGGCTGGCGCGCGGACCCCACCACGGGTTCGGTCGCCGTACCGATCCACCAGACCACGTCGTATCAGTTCAACAGCACCGAGCACGCTGCGAACCTGTTTGCGCTGTCGGAACTTGGCAATATCTACACCCGCATCATGAACCCGACGAACGATGTGCTGGAAAAGCGCGTGGCGGCGCTGGAAGGCGGCGTGGCGGCGCTGGCCCTGTCGTCGGGACAGTCGGCCTCGGCCTTTGCGATCCAGAATCTGGCGAAGGCTGGCGACAACATCGTCAGTTCCACCGATCTCTACGGTGGCACCTGGAACCTGTTCGCCAATACGCTGAAGGATCAGGGAATCGAAGTTCGCTTCGTCGATCCGGCCGATCCGGAAAACTTCCGCCGCGCCACTGACGACCGCACCCGCGCGTATTATGCCGAAACCCTGCCCAACCCGAAGCTGCGCGTCTTCCCGATCAGGGAGGTTGCCGATATCGGCAAGGGGATGGGCATTCCGCTGATCATGGACAACACGGCCGCCCCGATCCTGTGCCGTCCGTTCGAGCATGGCGCAGCGGTGATCGTCTATTCCTGCACAAAGTATATCGGCGGGCACGGCACATCCATTGGCGGCGTACTTGTCGACAGCGGCGCGTTCGATTGGGAAGGCGCGGGCAAGGACCGTCAGCCGGCGTTGAACACGCCTGATCCCAGCTATCACGGCGCGGTCTGGGTGGACGCCGTCAAACCCATCGGCCCCGTCGCCTATATCATCAAGGCGCGGACGACCCTGCTGCGCGATCTGGGCAGCGCGATGAGCCCCTTCAACGCGTTCCAGATCATCCAGGGGATGGAAACCCTGCCGCTGCGCATGCGCGCCCATTGCTACAATGCGGCCCGCGTTGCGGATTACCTTGGCAAGCATGGGGAGATCACCAGAGTCATCTATCCGGGCTTGCAGGGTGGCGAGGAAAAGCGCCGCGCCGACGCCTGCCTGTCGGGCGGATATGGCGGGCTTGTGGGCTTCGAGTTGAAGGGCGGAAAGGCCGCAGGCTGCGCTTTCATTGAGGCGCTGAAAATGTTCTACCACGTCGCCAACATCGGCGATGCGCGTTCGCTGGCCATCCATCCGGCCAGCACCACGCATTCGCAGCTGACGGCGAAGGAGCAGGAAGCAAGCGGCGTATCGGAGGGCTATGTGCGTCTGTCGATCGGCATCGAACATATCGACGACATCATCGCCGATCTGGACCAGGCCCTGAAAGCCGCCGCCTCGGCCTGATCGCGTTCAGACCACCTGAACAGAAGGGTCGCTTCCCACGGCCGGGGAGCGGCCCTTTTTTTATCCAGCCATACTCGTATAACGAGTGAAATGATAGAAATTACAACTTTTTTCTTGCGCGTGCTGCGTGTGCGGATTAACCGTAATAGGTGCGTTGTATTAAATACACACCAATAACGGGAGGTAGTGATGCAGGACGTCGGTATCTACGATGGGACGGAAAATACCTTCGGCGGAAAGGTGGGTTACGGCTGCTGGCCGTTGCTCCCCAATGCCGGGCGAGACACCATTGTTGTCGAACTGACCTGTGATCGCCCTGTCGGAACGGATTCCGATGGTGATGCGCGGGTTTGCCGTTATCTGGATGAATTGGCTGGCATCCTTGGCCTTGCGCCTGTGTCCCCTCCACGCACCCACCTTTCCACGCTTTATGGCTTGTCGGGCTGGGTCCCGCTGGAGGAACGCTCGGCCATCCACCTTTACGCGTGGGATGATCGCAACCCGTCCTTCGTCAGTGTCGATCTGGCCACGCCTCTGGCCGTCGATCATGCGGTGGTCGAGCGGCACGCCACATGGTTTTTCGGCTCAACGCCCGATCGCACCGTTTGCAAGTCGATGCTTGCAGGGGGCGATGATTGGCGGGACCTCGCCCCGACCATATGTCGTCAACGACTTGCCGTTCGCGGTGCGGCCGAACGCCCCCTTACGCCGCGTCGGGTGCAGCGCTTCCTGCGCGACCTGTCGAAGACCCTCGACATGCTGGCCCTGTCATCCCCGATGGTTCGCGGACAGACGGCCTGGATGCACTGGGAAACCTCGGGCGTGATCATCGACTGGTCCGGTGACATCGCGCTCGACATCTACACCTGCAAGCCCTTTGTCGCAGAACGCGCAGCGGCCTTCGCCATGGCGCGGCTCGACATCCGCGGGCTGCGTTACTGGGAATATTGATCATGGACGGAAAACCGGAAGCCGATCTCATGGCCCTTGGCCCGGCGCCAACGGTGCGCCTGCGCGGAACACCGCCGCGCTGGCCGTCCGACCACGGCCTTTCACCCTATGCTGGCCCTTATCGTATTGGATCGTTGCCGCCCGTGTGGCTGGCCCGCGTCAGACCCGCCGCCGATATCAAATCAAGGGCCGCGCAGGCACGCAGGCTGACCGCCGTGTTGCGCGATGTTTTCGGGCACGGCCCGCCCGTGGACAAGGGAAGCTGGGGGGAATACCTGTGTTGTGAAGAAGGGCACAGGACATCGATCGAAGACGCCTACCGGACCGCCCATTACATTCCGCTGGTCGAACTGGAGCGTGATGGCCTTGATCTTCCGACCCATTGCGCAAGACCGGTATGCGATCGACCGTTGTCGTTCTGTCACGACCCCGCGGAACTGACGGCGAAGATCATCCGCCGTATGTCCGATGCCGGGAACTTCTTCGCCACGGCGGTCGTCGATGCCGAGGCGCGTTTACACGGATTCTGTTACGGATGGATTGACGATATCGCCAGCGTTTGGGATTCCCTTGCGCATTTCTACAAACGATCAGAGACGGACCTCGGACAGTTCGTCCAGGCCGTGGGAGAATCGACCGGCGGGGCGCTTCGCCCGACCACGCCTGTGCTGTTGATCGCCGAGGTCGGTGTGACATTGCCCTATCGGGACGAGGATCTGTTCATCGGCCTTGCCCACGGCTTCTTCAACGCGGTTCCCGATCCACTGGGTACGTTTCCGGCGCTGGCGGCGTGCGAACCCGACAAGCGCAGCTACATGTACCTGCAGGCCAGCGGATACGATCCCGTGTTTTCAGTGCCGGAAAGCGACGTCATCGTGCAGGCCGGGCTGGTGCGCGGCGCACTGTCGCTGTGGTCGCAACCTGCAAGGGAAATCCACCGTCGCTGCATGGACGCGATA
Organism: Rhodospirillales bacterium; assembly: GCA_026193355.1. GTDB lineage: Bacteria > Pseudomonadota > Alphaproteobacteria > Rhodospirillales > JAPHTL01 > JAPHTL01. The sequence goes on along the minus strand of JAPHTL010000129.1, from coordinate 3,809 downwards.
GCGGAATGGAAACTGCGGGCAGGGGGCGGTGGTTCCGCCCCCTGAACCCGGTTATGAACGACCGAAGACGCGCTGGAAGATCGAATCAACACGCTTGGTGTGATAGCTGATGGAATCCTCGTCCAGCAGGCGGGACAGATTCTCGACGTTCAGCAGACGGGCAAGGTCCTCGTCTTTTGAGAGGAAGAAGAACAGACGGTTTTCATGCTCGCCCGCTTCCTTCTCGACGGCGTCCATCTGCGCCGGGCTGTCGGGATTGTCGGGATCGATCCCGAAGCTTTTCCAGACCCGCATGGCGTTGCGCTGGACGATCCTGTAGGCGTCCTCGCGGCTGACGTCGTTTTGCGTCAGGAACAAAAGGACGCGCTGGGCGTCGTGGATGCCGCCGAAGTTGTTGAGCTGATCGCGCATGTTCTCGGGGTAGACCACCAGCTTGTCGACGACGCTGACCAGGCGGTTCAGGGCGAAATCGAGCGTCACGGTGGCGTCGGGGCCGATCATGCGTTCGACCGAACTGTGCGAAATGTCGCGTTCGTGCCACAGGGTGACGTTTTCCAGCGCGGGAACGACGGCCATGCGCACGATGCGGGCAAGGCCGGTCAGGTTCTCGGTCAGGATCGGGTTGCGCTTGTGCGGCATCGCCGAGCTGCCCTTCTGGCCGGGCGCGAAATATTCCTGCGCCTCGCGGACCTCGGTGCGTTGCAGGTGACGGATCTCGGTCGCCAGATTCTCGACCGAACTGGCCAGAACGCCCAGCGTGGCGAAGAACTGCGCATGACGGTCGCGCGGGATGACCTGGGTGGAGACCGGTTCGGGCGTCAGGCCCAGCTTCGAAGCGACATGTTCCTCGACCTTGGGGTCCACGTTGGCGAAGGTGCCGACCGCGCCGGATATGGCGCAGGTGGCGATTTCCTCGCGCGCTGCGGCCAGGCGCACCCTGTTGCGCTGCCACTCGGCATGGAAGCGGGCGAACTTCAGGCCCATGGTCGTCGGTTCGGCATGGATGCCGTGGCTGCGCCCGATGCAGGGCATGAGCTTTGTCTCGAACGCGCGTTTCTCCAGCGCGGCCAGAAGGCGATCCACATCGTCGAGCAGGATATCGGCGGCCTGGCTCATCTGTACGCCGAGGCAGGTATCCAGAACGTCGGAACTGGTCATGCCCTGATGGACGAAGCGGGAATAGTCGCCGACGTGTTCGGCCAGTTCGGTCAGGAACGCGATGACGTCGTGTTTGGTTTCCGCCTCGATCGCGTCGATCCGTTCGATGCGTTCGTCGGTATAGGGCTTGTCGCCGTTTTTCCAGACCGCTTCGGCGGCTTCGCGGGGGATAACCCCCAGATCGGCCAGCGCGTCACAGGCATGGGCCTCGATCTCGTACCAGATGCGGAACTTGTTGGAAGGCTCCCAGATGGCGGCCATGGCGGGCCGGGAGTAACGTGGAATCATCGCTCGTCCTTAAATTCTGTCTGCGTCGGCGTCCTTTGTCGGACGCGGAATGGGAAAGGGCGGAGTTTACAGCCTTCCGTCCGAAATTGAAGGGGGCTTTATGCCCTCAGGGGCGGTTTCCGCGCATGGCGCTTATGACGAACCAGGCCGCCGCTATGGCCTGAATCCCCAGCATGGCAAGAAACGCCATCTGATAGCCCTGCGGGGCGTATCCGCTGGCGCCTGCTTCCGAATAGGCGTTGATGATCCCTCCCATGCCCCACTGCACGGCGAAGGCGGCGACAAACACCAGAAGGTTGATGCTGGTGTTGACGCGACCCGCAAGGGCGGAGTGGAAGGCCTGCGACAGGGCCGCATAGGGAATGATTCCCGTCGTGCCGAAAAACCCGAACAGCGCCCACAGAACGAACACGCCGAGACCCAGTTCCGCACCGGTCCATTCCAGAATGACAAACACCTGAAAGATCATGAACATGGCCATGCCGAAGGCGGCGACATAGACGGGACGCGCGCCCAGCGAAGACAGCCGGGCGGCGATGGTGCCCATCAGGATGAACCCCGCAACCATGCTGGCCGCCACGATGAACAGGACGGTGGCCACTTCGCCCCGCGGCAGTCCGGCGACATCGCGCAGCCACGGCCCGGCCCACAGGCCCTGAATGGCCAGGAAGGTTGCCTGCGAGGCGACCGTCCAGGGGGCGATGCTCCAGAAAACGGGGCTGACGAAAACGCTCTTGAGGCCCTGAAGCTGTTCTTTGAAATGGGTGTCGTGGGGCGGGTCATCGCGTTTGGGGACCATCGCAAGGACAAGCGCGGCGATAACCACCGACATGACCGCCAGAACCATGAAGACGCCGCGCCAGTCGGTGATTTGCAGGGCGGCTTCCACCGGCGTTGTCGCCGCCAGGGCGCCAAGGCCACCCGCCGCCATCTGCAACCCGTTGATCAAGGGCAGGCGTTCGCTGGGGAACCAGTCGACAAAGGCCTTGAAGGCTGCCATCAGGCAGGCCGAAACGCCAAATCCGATGAGGGCGCGGCCGATCAGAAGGCCGGTGGATGATTCCGCCTGGGAGAAGACAAAGGCCCCAAGTCCCGCGAACAGCAACAGGATGGCTTCTGTCTTGCGCGGGCCGAAGCGATCCAGAAGGATGCCCAGCGGCAACTGGAAGGCCGCAAAGGTCAGGAAATAAACGCTGGTCAGAAGCCCCAGATGCGATGCGTCCAGGCCGATGTCTTCCACCAGTTCGGGCGCGATCACCGCATTGACCACCCGGAAAAGGTAGGAAAGGAAGTAGCCCAGCGCGAAGGGAATGAAGATGCGCAGGGCCAGCGCCTTTGTCATGGTGGCCTGTGGGGATGTGGCAGCGTTCATGGGATCGAAGCTACAGACCCGGCCTGTTGTGGCGCAACAGGAAAATACCGGATGGATTTTCGCGATGCGAAATGATGCGATATCCGCGTATTCCTGTTGACGATTCCAGCCGTTTCCGCCAAGACCGGGGGGAGGGATTTCGGGGGATGTCGGCGAGGCTTGATCCGGACATGAGGCGTTTTACCTTCTGGCAACGTATGAACCGCCTGATGCGCCTGCGTCTGCTTGTCCCCATCAAACGCAGTGTCCACCCGCCCGAATTCACGGCGCGGGGCGTGATGATCGGCCTGGTCTGGGCGATGACGCCGCTGGTCGGTGTCCAGATGTATTTCGTCACCATGACGTGGCTGGCCGCCCGTTTCCTGTTCCGCTGGGATTTCAGCCTGATCGTCGGGCTGGCCTGGACCTGGGTCACCAATGTGGTGACCATGTTTCCCACCTATTACGTTTTCTACCTGACCGGTCAGGTGATGCTGGGCCGCTGGGATGACCTGAGCGGTTATGCCGCCTTCGTCGGGCTGTTCGAAACGGGTTGGGATGAGCACGCCACCTTCATCGAAAAATTCGACTCGTTTGTCATCATGGCGGCGAAGGAATGGGGGCTGGCGATGATGGTCGGCTGCATTCCCCACGCGGCCCTTTTCGGTTGGTTGGGCTACCGCTGGTCGTTGAGGGTGGTTACATCACATCGCATCCGGCGCATGAAAAAGCGCTTCGACAAGGCGGCCGGTCACAAACGGGATGCGGAAGCCCTGTCGGCCGAGGACAAAACACCTCCGCCGTCTTCCTGACGTCTTCCTGAAAAGAACGGTGCGCCTATCCCGCCCGCCCATCGATGCGGGGCTTGGTGAGGATCGACCAGTACGCAGCGCCGAATGTGCCGTAGGCCATAATCCACAGAACGCCGGATGCTTCGATCGTCCATAACGCTTCGGGGAAGGCGACGGGTCCGAAAACCCGGATGGTTGCGGCGGCGATGGCCAGCCAGTAG
>JAPHTL010000165.1 GCA_026193355.1 Rhodospirillales bacterium | reverse complement strand
GATTCGTATTCAAGACCACCGCTCGGTTTCCGGTAGTGGCTGTCCTTGCCCTTGTCGTTCAATGAAAAATGGGTCCGGTCGATGCGCGCAATGCGCCCACAGGCGATGGTGCAGGCGAAGCAGCCCTTGTTGGTGACAAGGCTGGCCTTGCCGTCGGTCGGCCGGATCTTGCGGACGCTTGCCGCATTGACCTTGCCGGTGCCTTCGAACTGCACCTCGCGCGAATTGCGGGTCGGAAGCGCGCCGTAATTATTGGTGACATCCATCATCGGATGGGTGCCATATTTTTCGAAGCGGTCCTTGACGGGCGACGGCGCGACCTTGGCCTGCGCCGCGGCGACGGCTTCGATGAAGGCATTCGGGTCGGCTACCTTGACGCCGCGCGTACCGCGTACGGCGATGGCTTTGAGGTTTTTCGAACCCATTACCGCACCGACGCCTGAACGGCCATAGGCGCGATCCATGTCGTTGACGATGCAGGCGAAACGGACGCCCCTCTCACCGGCGCGGCCGATGGAGGCGACCTTGGCGTCGGGTTCGGCCAGTTGCGTCTTGATGGCGGGTTCAACGGCCCAAACGGATTGTCCCCAGTATTTGTCGGCGGGAAGGAGACTGGCCTGATCGTCCTTGATCCACAGGAGGACCGGTGATGCGGCGCGTCCCTCGATGATGACCATGTCCCAGCCGGCCGTCTTGATTTCGGCGCCGAACATGCCGCCGGTGTTGGATGCGGCGATGGCCCCGGTCAGCGGGCTTTTGGTTATCGCAGAAGAACGCCCGCCAGTCGGGGCGGACGTACCGGTCAGCGGCCCCGTCGCGAAAATCAGCTTGTTTGCGGGATCAAGGGCATCGATTTTCGGATCGACTTCCGCCGCCAGATACCGGCTGCCGAGGCCGCGCTGTCCGATATAGGCGCGCGCCCAGTCCATGTTCAGCGGTTCGGACTTGCACGTGCCTGCGGTCAGATCGACGCGCAGGACATTTCCCTGCCATCCCATGGGGTTCCTCCCGTTTCTGGAAAAATACTCAGTGGCTCCGATCCTTGAACGCCGGACCATGGAAGTCAACCATTCAGGTTATCGAAACCGCGGGTCTTCCATCCTGTGGAAGTTTACCTTTTGGCGCGAAGGTCGTTGATCGCCTTGGAAACGCCTTCATACGAGACGCTGTCCGGCGGGACGAGTTTGAGAAGCATGTCCCAGTTTTCGTCCGCCTTGTCGAAACGGCCGGCCTGATTGTCGGCAAGCCCGAGGTACCAGAGCGCATTCGTATCAACAGGGTCGATTGCCTTGATACGTTCAAGGACCGGGATCATCGCCACGGGCACCTTGTCGGCATTGTCGCTGGCGGCCAGCATGGCGGAAGCATATTCGGTCAGGACGTCCTTGTTCGTTTTGGCAATATCAGCCGCCCTGGCGAAAGCCGAAACGGCGTCTTCATGGCGCGAAAGGACCTGATAGGAGCGCCCAAGACGAAGCCAGCCTTCCAGGTCGTCCGGGTTTTCCTTCATTCGCTCGGCCAGACGGGCGACCATGGTGTTGACCATTTCACTCCGCTGTTCCGCCGTCATCTCGGCGGCGTCCTCGACCTGCTGGCTGTTCGGGCCAACCGCTTGTCCGGTCGCCCCGGCAAGCGGCGCCGGTTCCGCTGGCGGGGCCAGGCCCTCTGTCGGGCGCAGGGACGTGGGGTTCACGCCAATTTTTGCAGCGGTCGCATCGATATGCGCCTGGACCTGCACGACCCATGGCGCGCCCTCGGGCGAAATCGCGACAAGGTCGACCCAGTCTTGCAGGGCCGCGGCCTCGTCGCCGGCCTGCGCCTTGGCGACGGCGATGAAGAAGCGGGATTTGTAGTGGTACGGGTCGATGGACAGGGCCGCTTCGAATGCCTTGCGGGCCTCGCCGATGACATCGCCGTTATTTGCGAACACGATGGCTTCGCCCAGGCTGGCGGCGAGGTCTGGATCGGTCTTGTCCAATTCCGACGCACGGCGGAAGGCGTCTGCCGCATCGTCAAAGCGATCAACTGACACATATGACCGGCCGAGCAACGCCCAGCCCGTAACGTCTTCGGGGTTCTGGGCCAGCCGCTGGCGAAGCTGATCCGTCAGCCGCGCCATTTCAGACGCCTGTTCCCTTTGTTGCGCGACTTCGGTCTGGCGTTCGGCGAAGGGGCGGTCCTGCATGCCCGGATTGCCGAGGGCCAGATAGATCGCTACGGTTCCGCCGGCCACACAGATGGCGATGGCTCCCGCAAGGAGGGGGGCGCGGCTGGTTCCTTTCGCCTCGGTCGACGACTCCGCGTTGTCAATTTCAACAGCGGCGAGCAGGCGGCGTTCCACCTCGGTGCGGGCGGCCTCGGCCTCTTCAGGGGCCATAAGACCTCTGTCGATATCGCGATCGAGCTCCTTCAACTGGTCACGGTAAACGGCGATGTCGAAAGACCGGCGCGATTCGCCCGCGCGCGCCGGGCGCAGCAACGGGACCAGCATAAGCGCCAGTATGAGAAGGGTGAGCGCCGCGGTTGCTGCCCAGAGCATCATGCATCCTTATCCTGAAGAAGTGTTTTGATCCGCCGCTGCTCGTCGGCGTCGAGGGGCGTTGGCTCCGCCTGTTCGTCTTCGCGGCGGCGATAAAAGAGAATCATGCCGGCTATGCCCATGACCACGAGGATCGCAGGCCCAAACCACAGTACGTAGGTAATGCCCTTGAACGGCGGGTTGAGGAGCACAAAATCGCCATAGCGTTCGACCACATAGTCAATGACCTGATCGTTCGTTTCGCCCTTGGTCAGCCTATCGCGGACCAGAAGGCGCATGTCGCGTGCCAGTTCGGCATTGGAATCGTCGATCGACTGGTTTTGGCAGACGACGCAGCGCAACAGCGCCCCAAGCTCCCGCGCGCGGTGTTCGAGCGCCGGGTCCTTCAGAATCTCGTCCGGTTGCACCGCAGCGGCTGGAAGGGCGAGGGTGAAAGACAGCATAACCATGGCCAGAAAACGGGTCATCGGCTGCGCAACTCCTCTACGATGGGCAGAAGCGTCTCCTGCCAGACTCTGGCGGTAACCGGCCCGACATGCTTGTAGCGCACGACTCCTTCCTTATCGACGATGAAGGTTTCGGGCGCGCCGGTGACGCCAAAGTCGATGGATACCCTGCTGTCGGGGTCGTCCCCGACCAGCGTGTAGGGATTGCCGTG
>JAPHTL010000332.1 GCA_026193355.1 Rhodospirillales bacterium | reverse complement strand
GCGACGATCTCGCCCGCCGCGGCCGCGCCGCACAGGCGCGCCGCCATATTGACCGCATCGCCGATAACGGTGAAATCCTGCCGCGCCGCCGTGCCGATAGCCCCGGAGATTACCTCGCCGGTGAAAACGCCGACCCCGACCTTGCGCGGCAGGTCCGAGCCGGACAAACGAACAATAATATCGTGCGCGGCCGCCAGGGCGCGGGCTTCGGCGTCCTTGCCTTCAAACCGGGCCATGACCGCATCGCCGATCATCTTGTCGACATCGCCGCCGTGGTTGTTAACCGCTTCGACCTGAAGGGTCATGATGTGGTTCAGGTATTCAACGACATCGTCGGCGGAGCTGGTTCCGGCGAACCCGGTGAAATCCCGTACGTCGGAGAAAAGGACGGTGCAGCGAATCTTCGCCGAAGTAACGGCAACGCCCTTGACCGCCCCACGTGCGGCCGTGGCGGCGCTGGATGAAACGAAGGTTTCCAGTCGCCGGCGCAGCTCGGCAAGGGCATTCGTGCGCAGGTCTATGTCATTTTGTGCGCGGCGAACCATCTGACCCAGTCCGATCATCAGGACCAGCAGAAGAATGCCGGGGATCAACACGGGCGCGGCGGCGTTGCGCCACAGGATCGTGTTCAGGTAGCTGACCGGTTCGTAAAGCTCCAGCACCAGCGCCATGCGCCCGCTGTCGTCTTTCCAGGGGACGTAAAGCTCATAAACTTCGATACCGTCTTCGACCTTGGCGTTGATCACGCCTTCGCGGGTGCGCAGCACCGTTGCCAGAAGATCCCCTGTCTCGACCTGGCCCATGTCTTCGGCCCTGGTGCTGAACAGGATATGGCCGTCCGGGCTGTAAACCTTCAGTTTGCTGATGTGCAGTTCACTGATCTCTCCCGCAAAGGCGGCGGCCAGTGCGGCGCTGTCGTGGTTGCTCAGCGATTCATGATCGGTGAGGAATTTTTCCCAGGCCTCCGGTTCGACCCCGGCGACGGCGCGCGCGATGGTATCCGCCCTGCCCACGGCCAGCTCCAGATAGATCGCGCGCATGGCCTCATTGGCGCCGAAGCCCGAAAGCGTCACCAGGATGGCGGCGAAGACGACAAGGCCGGGAACGATGCGGCGCAAAAACAGGCGTCGTAGCGGATAGGGCTGCTCGAAGGCGATATCAACGGATGGATTGGTGGTCATCGCGGGTTTTCTTGTTGCCGGTCTGTCGGGGCGAATTTTGGGCGCAACAAGACGAAGAGGCAAGGGGTGTGAACCCTTCGAAGGCTTCAAAACCCTCCGGCCATGCGGTACAATCACATGCATGGGCAGTGTTTCTCGACGGATCATGACGCTTTGGGTGTTCCTGACGGTGTTGGGCTTGCTGGCCGGTGGGGCCGCTTCGCCTTCCGCCGCCGCGGGCGAACTTGTCGGTACGGCCTGCGTTGTCGATGGGGACAGCATTGTGATTGGCGGCAAACGCCAAAGAGGGCGTTGCGTCGATGGCGATCGGGTGCGCCTTTTCGGAATCGAGGCCCCCGATTTGGTGCAGCTGTGCGATTACCCGGATGGCCGCCAGTTTCTGTGCGGTCGCTATGCGGCCAGCTTCCTTCTCGAACACGTAAAGGGCCGCACGGTCACATGCACATGGGACAGCCAGGACGGTGAAGGGCGATATCTCGGCACCTGCAGCGTCGATGGAAGGGAGCTCAACCGCCTGATGATCGAAGAGGGCTGGGCTGTGGTCTACCGTCGCCATTCCGAACGGTATGTCGAGGTGGAAGCTATCGCACGAAAGGCGAAACGCGGCCTGTGGTCGATGAAATTCGCACCTTCGTGGGAGCGGCGAAAGATGAAATGATCAGGCGTCCGTTTGTGGCCCTTATCCTAAAGTGATACCCCCTCTTCCACCTGCGCCGCTTCCCACCCGATCATCGCCTTGCGACGTTCTGTACCCCAGCGATACCCATCCGGGTTTCCGGCCCGGCGAAGGGCGGGGACCACCGCGTGGCACGGAATGACGAAAGCAATGGGGTTTTTGTTGAGCGCATTGCCTACGGCGCGGGCCGCGCCGGGATGGCCGATCGCCTCGGCCAGTTCCCCGTAGGTGACCAGCCGCCCCATTGGAATGCGCAACAAGGCCTCCCACACCTTGATCTGGAAATTGGTGCCGCTGGCGTGCAGTTTGATCCCGAGCGCGGTCGATTGCGCCTTGTAGAAAATCCTTTCGGGCACGGATGAAAGGCCGTCCTGATCCTTGATGAGCCTTGCCGCGGGCCACAGGGCGATCAGTTCATGCAATGCGGATTCTTCATCACCCGGGTCAAAGAACGTCAGGCGGCAGATGCCCCGATCCGTTGCGGCGATCAGGCACGGACCAAAAGGTGAAGAGTACATGCCGTAGCGGATGACAAGGCCCTCGCCGCGCCTGGCGACATCCCCCGGGGTCATCGCCTCGAAGCTGACAAAAAGATCGTGCAGGCGGCTTGGCCCCGAAAGGCCGGCGTCCAGCGCGGCGTCCAGAACGCTGGCCGAGTTTTCCAGCATGGACCGCGCGTGCGCATGGGTGACAAAACCCAGAAACCGTTTGGGGCTGACGCCCGCCCAGCGGGTGAACAGTCGCTGGAAGTGAAAGGGACTCAGCCCGACGGCCTCGGCTACCTCTTCCAGGCCGGGTTGTTCCAGACGGCGATCCTCGATGTAGCGGATGGCGCTTTTGATGCGTATGTAGTCTGCATCCGCCGATTCTGCTTCATTCGTAATGTCGGTCATCGCCGCCAAAACGGTTTCCCCCATTCTTTTTCGGCGTCGCACCGGGTGAGGCCCAGATCCTTCAGGGCGCAGTCGTCAAGAGCCATGAGCCGACGCCTGCCCTCGATACGGTCCGCCCAGCGCGTCAGCGCATCAAAAACGCCAATGAAGAAATTGATGATCACCATGATCGTCTCCCGATTGCAAGGTTCGGGCATTGTGCAGCCGTGTCCGGATCGACAGCCACCCGATTCTTGCGGTGCCCGTCTTGCGGCGTTCATCTTGCTGTGGGCTTTGTGAACCTTTACCTTCCCCTCCATGAAGAAAGCCGACATCGACGAATTCTATCGACGCCTTGCCGCCCAGCGCCCCGAACCGGTGGGCGAACTGGAATATGTCAATCCCTACACCCTGCTGGTTGCGGTCGTGCTTTCGGCCCAGGCGACGGATGTGGGCGTGAACAAGGCGACGCGCCCGCTGTTTGCGCGTGTGACGACGCCCGCGCAGATGGTTGCGCTGGGCGAGGAAAAGGTGCGCGACGCGATCAAGACCATCGGGCTGTTCCGCAACAAGGCGAAAAATGTCATAGGGCTTTCGGAAATGCTCATCGCCGAACACGGTGGCGAGGTCCCCCGTGACCGCGAAGCCCTCGAAAAGCTGCCCGGCGTCGGGCGCAAGACGGCCAATGTGGTTCTCAATATCGCGTTCGGAGAGCCGACCATTGCGGTGGACACGCATATCTTCCGGGTTTCCAACCGCACCGGGCTGGCGCCGGGAAAGACGCCGCTGGCCGTTGAACTGAAGCTTGAAAAGGCAACCCCGGCGCAGTGGAAGCGCCATGCGCATCACTGGCTGATCCTGCATGGCCGCTACGTCTGCAAGGCGCGCAAGCCGGACTGCACCGTCTGCATTGTCAATGACTTGTGCGGATTCAAGGAGAAAACGGTTTAACCCGTCAGTCGGGTTTTTTGCCAAACAGGATGGCCAGGCAGGCCTGTTCGTGGGCGCGCACGACGCTGTCGCCGCGCACCGCCGCATAACGCACACGATAAACGCCCTTTGTCGCGGGATCCTGATAAAGGAAAAGATCGAGCACACAGGCCTCCGCGCCGTATTGCCAGATTTCGGCCGGCGCATCGCGGCGCAGGAACTTTGGCGGCCCGAGAAGGGTGGTGACCTCCGCAGCGGTAAGGCCCAGCATCATCCGCACGCCGGGCAGGCCGCCTGGCGTAGCCCCGGCGACGGCCTTTCCTTCGTGTTCGATGGCGACATCAAGCGCACGGGACCCGTCGGTAGGGACGCTTTCAGGTGCGCGTTCCCCCAAGCCAGGGTCGCCCGTCGGTATGGTCGTCGGGGCTGCGCAAGCCCCAAGAAGGGACACGGCAAGCAGAAAAACCGCGAAAATGCGCCCGGTGCACAGGTATGGGGGCATATCAGCCCTGCCCGATCAACCTTCGTCCGCGCCGTCTTCTTCCGCAGGCTTGGCAGGTTGCGAGACGGTGGGCTGGTATCCGGTTGTTTGGCGTGTGGGCAGCGTTTCCACCGTTCCGCTGATCGCACCACCCGCTTCGACGACAAGGGTGCCGTAACGAATCTTGCCGTTGATCCGGCCGCTCGAACGCAGGGTCAGCTTGCCGCGCACGGTCAGTTCGCCTTCGAAACGACCGCTGATGTCGGCCTCTTCCACGTCGGCCTTGCCGTTGAAAACGCCGCTGGGCAGCACCTCGATGAAGCGCGCATCGGAAAGCTCGGCATTGACCGTACCTTCGACGATCAGCCTGTCGCAGGCGGTAATTTCGCCGTGCAGGCAGATGTCGCGGCCGACAAGAAGCTTCTTGCCGCCGTCATCCGATCCCCTGTCGACGGGGCGCGAGGGGATTTCTGACCCCCTGCGCGGGATGTCGGCCGTCCGGCGCGGCTGTTCGGCGCGAAACGGCTGGCTCGGCGGTTTCGCCGGCGCGTGGGAGCCGTGACGGCTGAAAGGCTTCAACGGGGGGGCTGACATGGCGCCGCCCTTATCGTTATCGTCACTGGAATCGTTGCGATCCGCTTCTTGTGCGGAATTCGCGGAATTCGCGGAATTCGCGGAATCGCCTTCTTCGTTCTTCTTGCGCCGAAACATGTGATTTTTCTTCCTTCTTTTTTACGGGCCCCGCTCGTATCGACGGGGGCCTATACCTTCTCAGGCCGCTTCGCGCGACCGCCATCCTTCGAACAGGTGCAACATCGCCGCTGTCGCCACAACCGGGGCAATCAGGTTGACCACCGGCAGGGTCAGCAGGAAGGCGATCAGGGCGCCAACCGCCAACAACCTGATTTTCAACGATTTTCTCATGGCTTTGACGGTTCGGGCGTCGACCCGCCGCAGGGCCACGAGTTCAAAATATTCCCTACTGAGAAGATAGCCGTTCAACATGTAGAAAACAAAGAGATTGAGGCCCGGCACCAGATAGAGCGGCAACACCAATACGTTCAGCACCAGGGCCGCGGCGGCGAAGGTCACGCCGGTCAGCAAGGCCTCGGACAAAGGCTGTGGCCGTGGCGCGCCAAGATCGGGATAATGCCGCGCCTCGACGGCCTCGGCCACCGATTCCAGAAACAGGGGCATGATCATCGATACGACGGCGGGGAACAAAAGCCACGTCAGGATCAATCCGGCCAGCCAGCCCAGCGCATCGATGGCCGTTTCCAGCCAGCCGATATCGAACAGGGCGGTGTATTCGAGCGCAACGACCAGCCCGGCCCACAACGCGACGAAGACCAGAAGCGATGCACCGACCGACGTCCAGACAACGCGGCGGACGGACGGATCGTCCAGTTGCCGTACTGCCTTTGAAAAAGCCGATATCATATTGATATTACACGTTTCTGATTAGAAGTGATGGTGCCGGTCGGAAAACCTGCCAACGCCTGATCATCGTATTTACCCCGCTCGCCCGGTCCCATGCAAGGCCGTGCAAGGAATATTCTTTTGCTTTGTTGTCAGGGCTTGTTGTTTTGCCGGAAAAAGGGCGGTGTTTCTTCGCACTTGCCGCGGGGTTCGGCATCGCTATACTCCGGCACGCAAAAATTCACAGCCATTTCCCGGCCGCCACCGCGGCCCGTGATGAAATGCTGACGAGGATCGCCCATGACCGCACCGCGTTTTGACGTTATCGCCATCGGCAATGCCATCGTTGATGTGCTGGCCCATGCCGACGACGACTTCCTGGCGGCCAACCAGCTGCCCAAGGGGGCCATGACCCTGATTGGTCCCGAACAGGCCGCCGCCCTTTACGACCGTATGGGGCCGGGCGTTGAATGTTCGGGCGGCTCGGCGGCCAATACGGTCGCGGCGCTGGCCTCGCTGGGCGGGTCGGCGGCCTTCATCGGAAAGGTGCGCGATGATCAGCTGGGCAATGTTTTCGCCCATGATATCCGCGCCGCGGGCGTCGATTTTACAACGCCTGCCGCGACCGAGGGTTCGACCACCGGGCGTTGCCTGATTTTCGTGACCCCCGATGCGCAGCGCACGATGCAGACGTTCCTCGGCGTTGCGGTCGAGCTTGGCCCCGACGACATCGACCATTCCGAGATCGCCGAGGCGCAGGTCACCTATCTGGAGGGTTACCTCTGGGATCCGCCCAAGGCCAAGGAGGCCTTCGTCAAGGCGGCACTGTCGGCGCATCAGGCCGGGCGCGAAGTGGCGCTGAGCCTGTCCGATCCCTTCTGCGTCGATCGCCATCGCGAAAGCTTCCTCGATCTGGTCAACCATCACGTCGATGTGCTGTTCGCCAATGAAGACGAGATCAAGTCGCTCTATCAGGTCGATAGCTTCGACAAGGCGTTGCAGGCCGTACGCGGGCATTGCCGGGTGGCGGCCCTGACACGTTCGGAACGGGGCTCGGTCGTGATTTCCGGCGACGAAGTGCATATTCTGGACGCCGAAAAGACAACGGCGGTTGTCGATACGACCGGCGCGGGCGACGCCTATGCCGCGGGATTCCTTTTTGGCCTTACCCGCGACGCGGACCTTGCGACCTGCGGGCGTATGGGCGGTATCGCATCGGCCGAGGTCATCAGCCATTTCGGCGCCCGCCCGGTGACACCTCTTGATCAACTGGTCGCCGATAAACTGGGTCTCTAGCGGGCCATCAGACCAGAGACGAAACGAAACAAACCGAAGCAAAGGCCGCACAGCGGCGCGATGCCAGGGCGGGTGGCGACCAATGGGGGCCGCGCCATGCAGGCATTACGGCGCACGGCAACAGAAAGAAACCGACATGAACATCAGAAACATCGCCATCATCGCCCACGTCGATCACGGCAAGACCACCCTGGTCGATCAGTTGCTGCGCCAGTCCGGCACTTTCCGCGAAGGCCAGAAGGTGGCCGAAAGGGCGATGGACAGCAACGAGCTGGAACGCGAACGCGGCATCACCATCCTTGCCAAGTGCACCTCGGTGGTGTGGAAGGATACGCGGATCAACATCGTCGACACCCCGGGCCATGCCGATTTCGGCGGCGAGGTGGAACGCATCCTTTCCATGGTCGATGGCGTTCTGTTGCTGGTCGATGCATCCGAAGGCCCGATGCCGCAGACCAAGTTCGTCACGGGCAAGGCGTTGAAGCTCGGCCTCAAGCCCATTGTGGTGGTCAACAAGGTCGACAAGCCCGAACAGCGCGCCTACGACGTGCAGACCGAGGTCTTCGATCTTTTCACCGCCCTTGACGCCAACGATGCGCAGCTTGATTTCCCGACGCTGTTCGCCTCGGCCAAGAACGGCTGGGCGGCGACCGAGCCCGATGGCGCGCGCGAAAACATGGACGTCATCTACGAGGCGATCCTCAGCCATGTGGAACCGCCCAAGGTGAATATGGACGCGCCCTTTTCCATGCTGGCCACGACGCTGGAGGCCGACGCCTATCTTGGCCGTGTGCTGACCGGACGGGTTGAAACCGGCACGGTCAAGCCGGGCATGACCATCAAGGCGCTGGATATGGACGGATCGGTGGTGGAACAGGGGCGTGTCACCAAGCTGCTGGCCTTCCGTGGTCTGGACCGGGTGCCCGCCGAATCCGCTTCCTCTGGCGACATCGTGGCCATCGCCGGCCTGCAGGAGGCCACCGTCGCCGATACGCTGTGCGATACGTCCGTGGAAATCCCCATCAAGGCGCAGCCGGTCGACCCGCCGACGCTGGCCATGACGTTCGCCATCAACAACTCACCCCTCGCAGGGACCGAGGGCGACAAGGTCACCTCGCGCGTGATCCGCGCGCGGCTGATGCGTGAGGCCGAAGGCAATGTGGCGTTGCGGGTCACCGAAACCGCCGATGCCGATGCCTTTGAAGTGGCCGGACGCGGCGAATTGCAGCTTGGCGTTCTGATCGAGCAGATGCGCCGCGAAGGGTTCGAGCTTTCCATTTCGCGCCCCCGCGTCCTGTTCCAGGAAGACCCGGAAACCGGCAATCGGCTGGAGCCCCTCGAAGAGGTCACCGTCGATGTCGACGAGGAATTTTCCGGAATCGTGGTGGAAGCGATCAGCCTGCGCAAGGGACAGATGCGTGAAATGCGGCCCTCGGGCGGCGGCAAGGTGCGCCTGATCTTCCACGTCCCCGCCCGCGGCCTTATCGGCTATCACGGCGAATTTCTGACCGAAACGCGCGGCACCGGGATCATGGCCCGCGCCTTCAACAGCTATGTGCCCTACGCCGGGCCCATTCCCGGTCGGCGCAACGGGGTGCTGATCTCCAACGCAAGTGGCAAGTCGGTGGCCTATGCGCTGGCCGGTCTTGAAGGTCGCGGCCCGTTGTTCATCGGCAACGGCGTGAAGGTCTATGAAGGCATGATTGTCGGCGAACATTCGCGCTCGGGCGATCTGGAGGTCAACCCGCTGAAGACGAAACAGCTGACCAACATCCGCGCATCGGGTACGGACGAGGCCATCCGGCTGACGCCGCCGCGGCGCATGTCACTGGAACAGGCCATCGCCTACATCGGCGACGATGAACTGGTGGAAGTGACGCCGGAAAACATCCGCCTGCGCAAGCGGCTGCTTAATCCCCATGATCGCAAGAAGGAATCCCGCAAATCCGAAGGTTGAGCCAGATGCCCGAAGCTGCGTTATAATGTCGCCCCATGATCGAGCTTCGAATCTCCATCTGGCAGTTTGTCCGCGTGATGGTCGCGCTGGAGGAACAGGCCCTGGACAACCCGTCCGGTGCGGCGGGCGATACCGTTTTTGATGCATGGCGTGATGTCTGGGAAGAGCTTGACGCGCACCTTGCCGAACTGGGCCGTACGGATATCGAAGCCTATGCCGACATGATGCTCGATCAGGAGCTGGTGATTGTCTGTGATACGGCCGAGCATCTGGGTGAAGTGGTTGCCGCCGCCGAAAGCGTGGCGGATGACCTTGAACGTCAGTTGGCGATCACGAAGGACGACGAACAAAAAGCTGTGCATTTGCGGTTTGAGGCCGAAGGTCTTTGGGAATTGGCCGAGGAGCTTCGTCGTCTGGGGCGCGCAGGTTTTGGTGTGGTGCCGCGCAAGCATGTCAGCCCGCAGCCATCCAAGTCACGAACACGGCGAGTTACCGCGCCATCGCGAAGGACGCCCGGAACGAAACGGCCCCGCCGTCGATAGAGACAGCCTGTGGAACAAAAAAGGCCCGCCGGGATGGCGGGCCTTTCTCGTTAAAAGCAGTCGAAGCTGCCAGTTAGCTTTGCCGCACCTGGGCGATGAACTTGTCGACCTCGGCGCGCAGCATCTCTGATTGCTTGCTGAGTTCGCCTGCGGCTTCCGTGATCTGGCTGGCCGCCTGACCCGTTTCCGCGGCCGCCTGATTGACGCCATGGATGTTCGATGACACTTCCGTCGTGCCGGCCGAGGCCTGCTCAACGTTCCGTGCAATCTCCTGCGTCGCAGCACCCTGCTCCTCGACAGCCGCCGCAATCGCCGACGAGATCTCGTTGATCTGCGAGATCGTCTCGGTGATCCCGCCGATCGCCTCCACCGATTCCTGCGTTGCTGTCTGGATGCCGCCGATCTGGGCGCCGATCTCCTCGGTCGCCTTGGCCGTCTGGTTGGCCAG
>JAPHTL010000283.1 GCA_026193355.1 Rhodospirillales bacterium | reverse complement strand
GTCTTGTTGCCGTCCACAAGGGCCATGTCGGGGGCTTTAGGCAGGGCATCAATGGCGCGGCGCATGGCCAGCATGGTTGCGGCCAGAATGTTCATCCCGTCAATTTCCTCGACGGATGCTTCCCCCGCGCCCCAGACAACGCCATCGCACTCGCGTAATTGTTCGAAAAGCTGATCACGCCGTTTGGCGCTGAGCTTCTTGGAGTCATCAAGCGCGGCAAGCAGGCCGTCGGGAACGTGCGCAATGTCCAGGATCACGGCCCCCGCGACAACAGGCCCGGCCCAGGGGCCGCGCCCGGCCTCGTCGACCCCGGCAACGAGGGCGAACCCGTCTTCGCCTGCCTGACGCTCAAGCTCATAATCAGGCATGGGTATCTTCCTCAAGGTCCGTTGCCGTTTGCCGGGAGGGCGCTGGTTGCGCGATATCCATCTGATTGAATGCCTCTATCTGATCTTCACTAAGCGTTTCGGACAGATCCGCCTCCAGCGCGCGCAGGCTGACCAGCGCGGATTGCAGGCGTTCGCTTCCTCGGCCGGTCAACCGCACCAGCCGTCCCCGCCCGTCTTCTGGATCTGTGCGCATTTCCACAAGACCGGCGTCGGAAAGCCCCTGCGCCTGTTGACTGGCCGATGCGCGGGTGACCGCCAGCAGGGCGGCGGCTTCCGAAACGCTGCGCGATGCCTTTCCGGCGAACAGCAGAAGAAAACGGAACTGGGAAACGGTCAGGCCGTTTTCCATCAGCAAAAGGCCGAGCCTTCTTTCGATGGATCGCATCACGTCAAGGCCATGAAGTATATCAACCGACATAATAATAAGGTAACTTAACTAATTATATAGCGCAATACGCAGCATGACATTGATCCACTTCTTTGTCCAACCCCTGCGGTGCTAGAATGCCCACCCCGGATACCGAAGGGACGGACAGCCCGACCGTGCTGAGTATTATCATCCCCACCCTGAACGCCGCGGCCACACTGCCCGCTGCTTTGCAGTCGCTGAATGCTTCCCCGATTGTGGACGAGGTAATCATCGCCGATGGCGGATCAACGGACGACACCCACGTCATCGCCGCCGATCTTGGGGCCGTGGTGCTCGATGCGCCGCGTGGCCGGGGATCGCAGATGGCGGCCGGCGCCGTGCTCGCGAAGGGTGCGTGGCTGTTGTTCCTTCATGCGGACACCAGACTGGAAGAGGGATGGGAGGACGCGGTGAAGGCCTTCATGGCGCATGCGGGCAATGTCGACAGGGCCGCCTGTTTTCGCTTCGCCCTCGATGACGATGCGCCCGCCACGCGACGTATTGAACGCCTTGTCGCCTGGCGTTGCCGGGTGATCGGCTTACCCTACGGGGATCAGGGGCTGCTGATTGCGCGGTCCTTCCACGATGCGCTCGGCGGTTTCAGGCCGCAGCCCCTGATGGAAGACGTGGAAATAATCCGGCGGATCGGCAAAAGCCGACTCGTGATCCTTGATTCATCGGCGGTCACCTCGGCGGAGCGTTATCGACAAGAGGGTTACACCCTGCGCCCGCTACGAAACCTCTTTTGTCTTGCGCTCTATGTCTTTGGAGTCCCGCCGCGGTTGATCGAAGGGCTGTATCGGTGAGGATCCAAAAACATCTGGTCATCATGGTCCGTGCGCCGCGTATCGGGCGCGTAAAAACCCGTTTGGCGAAGGACATCGGTGCGATACCGGCATGGCGTTTCTATCGCCATGCGATGGCGGAAACGGTACGCCGGATTGGGCGTGATCCGCGCTGGCGTTGCTGGCTGTCCGTAACGCCTGATGGGGATATCGACGCGCTCCGGCTCTGGCCCGTGGGGCCGGAGCGGATAAAGCAGGGGGTGGGCGGTCTTGGCCCGCGCATGATGCGCCCCATGCGGACGCTGCCGCCGGGGCCGGTTGTCCTAATCGGCAGTGATATTCCCAATGTGACTTCCGACAGCATAGCGCAGGCTTTCAAGGCGCTGGGAAGCCATCAGGCCGTCTTCGGCCCGGCGACGGATGGCGGTTACTGGCTGGTCGGATTCAGCCGGTCGCGGCGGGTGCCAACGGACGCATTCGACAATGTACGCTGGTCGACGGCGTCGGCCCTTGCCGACACGCTGAAGAACATGGCGGGCATTTCGGTCGCCATGACGCAGACAATGTCGGACGTCGACAACGGGGACGATTACGCAAAATGGAAAAAGACGCTCCGCCGCAAGGGCTGAGGCGCGAAAACGACACCTATTCCAGGTGCTCTTTCAGGCGCGGCATCAGTTCGACGAAGTTGCACGGTGTATACCGGGCGTCGAGTTGATGGACGAGAATGTCGTCCCAGCCGTCCTTGCATGCGCCGGTCGAACCGGGCAGGGCGAAAAGATAGGTGCCGTTGGAAACGCCCGCGGTGGCGCGGGACTGAATCGTTGATGTGCTGATCTTCTGATAGCTGATCCAGCGGAACAGTTCACCAAAGCCGGGAATTTCCTTTTCCCAGACCTGCGCGAAGGCCTCAGGGGTGACGTCTCGCCCGGT
>JAPHTL010000135.1 GCA_026193355.1 Rhodospirillales bacterium | reverse complement strand
TCGAACTCGACGAAAAGGTCTTCCACCGGCGCGCCCAGCTCATGGGCGATGGTGGCGCGCGCCGTTTCGGTCGAAAAGGGCGGCAGGCTGTCCTGCAATTCGGAAAGATCGGTGGCCATTTCCTCGCCCAGAAGATCCGAACGCGTTGACAGCGCCTGTCCGACCTTGATCATGGTTGGGCCAAGTGTTTGCAGCGCGCGGGCAAGGCGTTGGCCGGGCCGTAGTTCGCCAATACCCGGCGCGCGGCCCAAAGGCAGCATTCGCGCAGCCATCGCCACGCCCGGCGCTATATCCAGGCGGTCCAGAAGGAAAAGAACGTCATGACGGGCCAGTGTGACGGCGACACGCATCAGCCGTTTGGCGTTTCTGAAGGAGCGCAGCATTTTTTCCGCTCCCCCTCCCTCAGACCCGCCAGCCCGAGTGCAGCGCGGCAATGCCGCCCGACAGGTTGCGGACGCTGACCTGCTCCATCCCGGCGTCCTCGATCATTGCGGCGAAGGTCTCCTGATCGGGAAACCGTCGGATGCTTTCGGCAAGGTAGCGATAGGAGTCGCGGTCGTCGGCTACCATTTCGCCGAGCCACGGCAGGATGCGGAAGGAATAGGTGTCATAGAGCCGGTCGAGGCCAGGCATGATGACCCGACTGAATTCAAGGCAAAGGAAGCGCCCGCCCGGCCGCAGGACACGCCGCGCCTCGGCCAGCGCCCGGTCGATGTGGGTGACGTTGCGGATGCAAAACGCAATGGTGTACGCGTCCATCGACGAATCGGGAAAGGGCAGGGCCTCTGCGTCGCCGCAGACCCACGAAAGACCGCTGAGTATGCCACGGTCGATGGCGCGGTTGCGCCCGACCTGAAGCATTTCGCGGTTTATGTCGCAGACCGAAATGTCCGGTTCGCCGTCGGTTGCGCCATAGACACCGCCTGCGGCCATTATTTTCTCGCGAATTCTGAAGGCGATATCGCCGGTGCCGCCGCCGACATCGAGGAAGCGCATGCCGGGTCGCGGGGCCAGCCAGTCGATCATCGAACCCTTCCACAGGCGATGGATGCCGCCGCTCATCAGGTCGTTCATCAGGTCATAGCGCGAGGCGACACTGTCGAAGACGTCGCGGACAAGACCGGCCTTCTCCGCTTCTGGCACCGTCTCAAACCCGAAATGGGTGGTGGTGGAATCCAGCTGCGATTCGTTTGCTGTGTTTGTGCGCATATTCGCCCGCGCGTCCGATGGTTTTTCGGCTGCGGGGGAAGTCCGCTTTTGTGCGGCAGGGGTGCGGCGTTGCGTCGACATGGCCGGACCATAGCCCAGACGTCCTGCCTGCGCTAGAGCATCCTGTCTGCGCTCATTTGAGCGCAGACAGGATGCTCGATTTTATTGATAACGATCAACTTTTCACCGTTCAGGCGGTTTCACCTGAACGGTGGTTGATCTAGATTGTACGTATGCCCGAACTTCCCGAAGTCGAAACCGTACGCTGCGGCATTGCGCCCCACCTGGAAGGCCATCGTCTGGCGCACGTTGCTGTGCGCCGCAAGGACCTTCGCCGTCCCCTGCCCGAAGGGCTTTCCGCCCGGCTGGAGGGGCGGACGGTCGTCGCCGTGGAACGCCGGGCGAAGTACCTTCTGATCAGGACGGATGACGGTGCCGTGCTGATCGTTCACCTTGGCATGTCGGGGCGGATCACCATCCTTGGCCCCGGAAAGGCGCCGCCACCCGGTCCGCACGATCATGTGGACCTGGTGACCGATGCGGGCGTAACGCTGCGTTATACGGATCCGCGACGTTTCGGATTGATGGACCTTGGTGACGCCGGGTCGCTCGGGGATCACCCGCTTCTCGCCGGCCTTGGCCCCGAACCATTGGACGAGGCCTTCACCGGCCGTGTTCTCGCGGACCGCCTGTCCGGGAAGAACGGCCCGCTCAAGACGGCCCTTCTGGACCAGACTGTCGTGGCCGGCCTTGGCAATATTTACGTCTGTGAAGCCCTTTATCGCGCGGGTCTTTCCCCAAGACGGAAGGCGGGGACTGTGCGCGGGGCGCGGGGCGAACGCCTCGCCGGGGCGATCCGGGCGGTTCTGGACGAAGCCGTGGCCGCCGGAGGGTCGAGTTTGCGGGACTATAGGCAGGCTTCGGGGGACCTCGGCTATTTTCAGTTTTCCTTTGCCGTGTACGGGCGCGCCGGACAGGCCTGCCCGGCGTGCGATTGCGATGTGGCGAAGACCGGCGGAATAACGCGAATCGTACAGTCCGGGCGCTCGACCTTCTTTTGCGCGAAACGCCAGCGATGACCGGATCAGGAAGAAAGCATGATTGTCCCTCCCCCTCCGGCGGTGGTATAGCGTGTGGCATGGAATTTACGGTTCAGATAGCAGTCCGTCTGCTGGCCGTCCTTGTGGTGGCGGCGGGGGCGCTTTTAGCGGCGCCTCAACTTCGCGCCGGGGATGAGGTTTTCGTGCCCGGTTTCGATGATTTGCCGCTCGCTTCAGGTCTTGTTGGCGGCGAAGACGGCGTGATGGTTTTCGACACGCCGGGCGGAAGAATCGTCGAAGCGCGCGTCGCCGGTCCGGGCAGACCCGAAGACGTCATGGCGTTTTACGAACAGACATTGCCGCAATTGGGCTGGACCCATCTGGGGAAAGGCCGTTTCGCGCGCGAAGGCGAAATCCTGATCGTCGAGGCCGTTGCGGTTGCGGGGGGCGAAAGTCCATCCGTGACAGTTCGTTTCCAGCTGTCGCCGGAAAGCCGATAAGGCGCAAATTCGCAGAACAGATCAAAAAGACAATCGAGGGGGATTTCGGAATGGCGTACGAAAACATAAACGTTGAAAAAAGGGGCCGCGTCGGTCTGGTGACGCTTAGCCGACCGAAGGCGATGAACGCGCTCAATCCCAAGCTGATCGCGGAACTGGCGCAGGCCCTTGATGGTTTTGAGGATGACGACGACATCGGCGCCATTGTCATTACGGGCAATGAAAAGGCGTTCGCCGCCGGGGCCGATATCAAGGTCATGAAGGAGAAGACCTTCATGGACTGTTACCTCGAGGATTTTATCACCGTGGGATGGGAGCGCGTGACCCGTTGCCGCAAGCCGGTGATCGCGGCCGTGGCCGGATATGCGCTGGGCGGCGGTTGCGAGATGGCGATGATGTGCGACTTCATCATTGCAGCCGACAATGCGAAGTTCGGACAGCCGGAAATCACCATCGGCACCATTCCCGGGGCTGGGGGCACCCAGCGCCTGACCCGCTTTGTCGGAAAGTCCAAGGCCATGGAAATGTGCCTGACCGGGCGTATGATGAATGCCGATGAGGCCGAGCGCTCCGGACTGGTTAGCCGCGTCGTTCCTGTGGAAAAGCTGCTTGAAGACGCGATGGAAACGGCGGAAACGATCGCCAAGCTGTCGCGGCCTATCGTCTATATGGCCAAGGAATCGGTCAATCGCGCCTATGAGACAACGCTGGCCGAGGGCATCCGGTTCGAACGCCGCATGTTCCATGCGACTTTCGCAACGGAAGACCAGAAAGAGGGGATGAACGCGTTCGCCGAGAAGCGGGCGCCGAAATTCTCCAACCGTTAGGCGCATCCCCCGTTCCGGCGTTGCCGGGACGGGTTTTTTGCGGGCGCGAGAAGCCCTTGACGCCCAGGGCTTCGCGCTATATAACCGCGCACTCTTCAAGCACATATTATCTGATCGTAGGTTTGAGAATGGCCCATCACAAGTCAGCAAAGAAGCGCATCCGTCGCAACGCAAATCGCAGCGAGATCAATGGCGCCCGCGTCAGCCGTATTCGCACCTATGTCAAGAAGGTGGAACTGGCTATCGCGACCGGCGACAAGGAAGCCGCAGCGGCCGCCCTGCGTGAAGCGCAGCCGGAACTGTCGCGCGGCGTCGCGAAGGGCGTCATCGCCCGCAACACCGCGGCGCGCAAGATGTCCCGTCTGAATGCACGGATCAAGACCCTCGGCGCCTGATCAAGGGCTGCCGAGAGGACAGAGGCCGCGCCTTTTTGGGCGCGGTTTTTTGTTGTCCGCAATTCCGGATGGGACCTTTTCGGGAACATCTGAAGCCGAATGGGGGGGAGTCACCCGCCATCACCCCGAGTCAAGATTTTTTTTTGCAACAATGCCGATTCGTTTGGTTGCAGGACCGGTGTGTGATGGGTAGAGTCTGACTCGCGGTTGGGGCCGACACCCAAGTAAATTAACAAAAATAGCGGCGCTTCCTGTCTTGTGGCGATACATTTGCCTCGGGTTTTTGTGTGCGCCTTAAATATAAAATTGTATTTATACTGTATTTAGTTTGATTTTTACATTTAAGTGATTCGGCATCTGATGCCGACGCCGGGAATAAATGAAGACTTTGAAAAGGCGCAAAAAGCGCCGGACAAGGCGGGGGGAAATCCTGCC
>JAPHTL010000053.1 GCA_026193355.1 Rhodospirillales bacterium | reverse complement strand
GGAGGTGGTGGCGGTGGCGGCGGTGGCGGCGGTGGCGGCGGCGGAGGTGCAGCATGAACCGCTGCGGACGCCATTGTGGAGACCGGTTCCTGATGCCAAACCTTGCCACAATTGTGACAGCGCACAGTCCGCCCGGAGGCTCCGAGCGCCTTGGCACCGACATTATAGTGTGTCGAACAGATCGGACAGGTGATGATCATCGCTAACCGCCTGAATTCTCCCCTTATTTCCCTTATAGGGGTTTGCCTGAATTGACGCAAGCGGCGGGCGCATCCTTTGGCTCTGAAAACATGGCCAAACAAGACCTGTTATCCCTTGCCCATGGCGCAATACTGGACGTTGCGGGTGGGTCCGTGTCATCTTGCCCATTCCCCTTTCGATAACCATTCGATCCGGGAAAATTTCGGCGATCAGCGAGGAGAGGCGTGTACAGCAAGGACGAAAACGTCGTGCGTTTCGAGAACGTTGGCCTGCGCTACGGCTTGGGCCCAGAGGTTCTCAGGGATGTTTCCTTTGAACTTCCCGCCGGGTCGTTCCATTTTCTGAGTGGACCCAGCGGCGCGGGCAAAACGTCCCTGCTCAAGCTCATGTACCTGGCGCAGCGACCTTCGAGGGGCCTGATCACTGTTTTCGGACGCGATATCGCCACAACGCCAAGAGACGAATTGCCGTTCCTTCGCCGCATGATCGGCGTCGTTTTTCAGGATTTCAGCCTTCTCGACCACCTGAGCGCCTTCGACAATGTCGCCCTTCCGCTGCGCGTCGCCCGCGCGAGGGAAAGCGAGGTGGCCAAACACGTCGAAGAACTGCTTGCCTGGGTGGAATTGAAGGATCACATGGATGCCCGCCCGCCGACGCTTTCGGGTGGGCAGCAACAAAGGGTCGCCATCGCGCGCGCCGTTATATCGCAACCGCGCCTTATCCTCGCCGATGAACCGACAGGCAATGTCGATGACCGAATGGCCCTTCGCCTCATGCACCTCTACGAGGAACTCAACAAGCTGGGGACGACCATCATCATCGCCACCCACAACATGGCCCTTGTCGAGCGCCTTGGCCATCCCTGCCTGCGGCTTGAAAACGGGCGGCTGATCGTACCCTCGGATTCGGGCGCGCCCCTGTCCCCGGCGGAGGATGGCTAGATGCTGGGCAAGCGTTCCGACCTGCCGCTGCAACGCGACCCGACAACCCGGTTTCTGCCCTGGCTGGTCGCCTTCATGGTTTACCTGGCCGTGCTGGCGGTGGCAGGAGCCATGACGCTCGATGAAATGATCGGACGATGGGAAGCGGGTATCACGCATACGCTGACGGTCCAGATTCCACCCGAGGCCGATGGCGACGCCGACCGCACCCGTGTGCAGGCCATTCTTGCAGACGTTCTGGATACTGCGGGCGTCACTCATGCAAGAATTGTCGAAAGGGACGATGTGGTGAAACTGCTGGAGCCCTGGCTGGGAAATGCCGGGGCCGTCGGCGACCTGCCATTGCCCCACCTGATCGATGTCGATGTGGAAAGCGAAAGCGCCGTCGATATCACGGCGTTGCGTGAAAAGCTCAGCGCGCGCGCGCCGGGGGCTTCGGTCGATGACCACGGGGTCTGGCTGCAACGCCTGATCGAACTGACCCGTTCGGTTCAGCTTCTGGCCGCCGCCGTCGTTACCCTTATCGCCGCCGTGACCATCGCTACCGTGATCTTCGCCACCCGCGCCGGACTGGCCGTTCACCGCAGGGTGATCGAGGTCCTGCACCTGATCGGCGCACAGGACAGCTACATCGCGCGGCAGTTTGGCCGCCACGCCATGTTGCTTGGCCTCAAGGGCGGGTTCATCGGCCTTGCCCTCGCCGCGCCTACCCTTCTGGCCGTCGGCCTGCTTGCCGACCGGCTGGAAACGGTCCTTCTTCCCGATGTGTCCCTGAGCAAGGAGCACTGGATCATCCTTTGCGCCCTTCCTTTTCTGGCCGCCATCACGGCGCGAATCACCGCCCGGTTGACCGTCCAGCGCGCCCTGCTCAGGATGCTCTGAACCGTGGTGGAGGCGATACCATGATTGCGTCCCGATCTTCCCGCGACAGGGCGCTCAGCCTGCGGGGTGTTTTGAAGGCCGTCCTCGTCGGTTTTCTGGTTGCGGGCGTCTGGCTTGCCGGGCTTTTTGTTTTCGCCCAGATGATCCCCAAAAAAGTGGCCGACACGGAAACCCGCACCGATGCAATTGTCGTCCTGACCGGGGGAAGTGAACGACTTTCAGAAGGGTTTTCCCTGTTGTCGGAAGCAATGGCGGAAAAGCTTTTCGTCTCCGGCGTCTATCATGGTGTTGAGGTGGAGGAACTTCTTCGCCTGTCGCGGGGAACGGCGGGCGAACTGGAATGCTGCGTCGAACTGGGGCACCGCGCCGACGACACCACCGGAAACGCAACGGAAACGGCAGGGTGGATCAAAAAGCGCGGGTACAAATCCCTGCGGCTTGTGACTGCCAGCTATCACATGCCGCGCAGCCTGCTTGAATTCCGGCGGGCATTGCCGGGAATCGTCGTCGTGCCGCATCCGGTATTTCCCTCAAACGTGAAGCATGAACAATGGTGGGCCTGGCCGGGCACGGCAAGACTGGTCATATCCGAATACAACAAGTACGTTCTGGCGCGGATTCGCCATTGGGTGACCCCCATCGACACAGAAGAAGAGAAGGACGCCTCCCCCCGATGACTGCCTTGCGCTCGGCACTGTTCAACGTCGCCTTCATCATATGGACGGCAATGTGCATCCTTTCGCTATGGGTGCTGCTGCCGCTCCCGCGTCGTGTCTTTCACAACGGGTTGAAGATCTGGGCGAGGGGCATGCTGGTTCTTCTCCGATTCATTGTCGGCATTCGCTATGAAGTCCGCGGCCGCGAAAACATTCCGCCGGGCGCGGCGATTTATGCCTGCAAGCATGAATCCACGTGGGAAACGGCGATTTTCTTCCTGCTTGTCGAGGGACCCGCCTATGTCCTCAAGGAGGAACTGACGCGGATACCCCTTTGGGGCGCATATGCGCGAAAGGTCAACGCCATCGTCGTCAACCGGAAGGGTGGGGCCAGCGTCCTGCGCTCCATGGCGCAGAAGGCGGAATCAACCCTGGCGGGGGGACAGACCGTCATCATTTTCCCCGAAGGAACGCGGACTGCCCCCGGCTCTACGGCCCCCTACCATCCCGGTGTCGCCGCCCTGGCGCGTATCGAAGGCTTTCCCGTCGTACCCGTGGCGCTCAACTCTGGTATTTACTGGGGGCGGGATTTCTTCCTGACGCGGCCCGGCACCATTGTCATTGAATTCATGCCCGCCATGCCCGCCGATCTTCCTCGCAAGGACTTCATGAAGCAGCTTCAATCCGGCATCGAAGAAGCCTCGGAACGGCTTCGGAAGGAAGCCGAGCAGTCATTGGGCATCAATGGCGCCGGGGGTGGGATTCGTGCGGAATCCGGTGGCCCGCAGGGGGGCTGATCGGCTTAATTTATCTGTGGATAAACTTGTGGGGTTTCACCCCTTATTCCCCACACATTTCCTGTTCAATCTGTGGACAATCTTCACCGGACCGCTGGAACCCGCCCGGTTCCTCATCACGTATTATCTTTCCCCTGGGGAAAAGTATGTGGAAACATAAGGAGAACATTTTATTGACCCCTTCGGGCCTCAAGCCGTAAAATCACGGCGTAGGCCCCTTCCAATTCCGTGATTTCACGGCTTTTTCTGCCGTTTCCCCCTTCCCGTGCGTGGAGATGGCGGCGGCCTGCGAACCGGCAGAACATTTTCACGCGGAGCCTGCATTTGAGTCAGATCGCATCCATTTCCCAGCAAATCTGGGACATGAAATACCGCCTGAAGGACGCCGACGGCGAGCCTGTGGACAAAACCGTCGCCGACACCTTCCGCCGGGTCGCGCGCGCCCTGTCCATGCCTGAACGTGACCCCGCCCTGTGGGAGCAGCGGTTTTTCGACGCGATGCAGGATTTCCGCTTTCTTCCCGCCGGGCGCATCGTCGCGGGTGCGGGTGCAACACGCAAGGTGACCCTGTTCAACTGTTTCGTCATGGGGGATATCCCCGACGACATGGCCGGCATCTTTGATGGCCTGAAGGAAGCGGCCCTGACCATGCAGCAGGGCGGCGGCATCGGATACGATTTTTCTTCCCTGCGTCCCAAGGGCGCGCGGGTGCATGGGGTCGGCGCGGATGCGTCAGGGCCGCTCAGTTTCATGGATGTCTGGGACGCCATGTGCCGCACCATCATGAGCGCCGGTTCACGCCGTGGCGCGATGATGGCGACCATGCGGTGCGACCATCCCGACATCGAAGCTTTCATAGACGCCAAGCAGGAACCCGGGCGGCTGCGCATGTTCAACCTTTCGGTTCTCGTCACCGATGCCTTCATGGAAGCGGTGAAGGACGACGGGGATTGGGAACTGACCTTCGAAGGCATGACCTACGGCAGCATCAAGGCGCGGGCGCTTTGGGACAAGATTACCCACGCGACCTATGCCTACGCCGAACCGGGCGTCATTTTCATCGACCGCATCAACCGGTTGAACAACCTGAACTACTGCGAAACCATCCACGCGACCAATCCATGCGGCGAACAACCCCTGCCGCCCTACGGCACCTGCCTTCTGGGTTCGGTCAACCTCGCCAAAATGGTGGACAATCCGTTCAGCGATGATGCCGCAATCGACGATACGGCGCTGGCCGATCTGGTTGCGACGGCCGTTCGCATGATGGACAACGTGATCGAAACATCGAACTACCCGCTGGCGGTGCATGAAAACGAGGCGCGCTCCAAGCGGCGAATCGGCCTGGGCGTGACGGGACTGGCCGATGCCCTGATCATGTGCGGCGCGCGTTACGGCAGCCCGCAAGCGCTGGAACTGACCGACCGATGGATGGCGATGATTCGTCGCGCCGCCTATCTGGCATCAACAGAACTGGCGAAGGAAAAAGGCGCATTCCCCCTGTTTGACGCCGAAGCTTATCTGAACGGCGCGTTCATCCGCACCCTCGACGATGATGTGCGCAGCGCCATCGCGCAGAACGGCATGCGCAATTCACACCTGATTTCCATCGCGCCGACAGGAACCATCTCGCTTTTCGCAGACAATGTTTCCTCCGGCCTCGAACCGGTCTTCAGCTTCGCCTATACGCGCAACGTCATGCTGCCCGACGGCTCCCGGCGCGAGGAAGAGGTCACGGATTATGCCGTTCGTGTTTTCCGCAAGCTGAGGGGCGCGGATGCGCCGCTTCCCGAATCCTTTGTCGACGCCCAGTCGCTGTCGCCGCACGACCATCTGGTCATGCAGGCCAAGATGCAGGAATACGTCGACAGTTCCATTTCAAAAACCATCAACTGCCCGGAATCAATAAGCTTCGAAGCCTTCAGGGATATCTACATGCAGGCCTACGAGATGGGCTGCAAGGGGTGCACGACGTATCGCCCCAACGACATCACAGGCGCGGTCCTTACGGTCAAGAAGGAGCCGGCAAAAACTTCGGGCGGGCAGGCGGAGCTGCCGCTGGAAATGCCGAAAAAGACCGATATTCGCGCCAAGGATACAACGGACGACGGGGCCAAGGTGCACCGCATGTTCCAGCCCCTTGACCGGCCCGAGGCCCTGCCCGGCGCGACCTACAAGGTTCGCTGGCCGGAATCGGATCATGCCATCTATATCACCCTGAATGACGTTATCGACGATCAGGGGCGCAGGCGGCCGTTCGAGGTGTTCATCAATTCCAAGGACATGGAGCACTACGCCTGGACGGTGGCGCTGACCCGCATGATATCCGCCGTTTTCCGTCGCGGCGGCGACGTTTCGTTCGTTGTCGAGGAACTGAAGGCGGTCTTCGACCCGCGTGGCGGGCATTGGATGGGCGGGCGTTACGTGCCGTCGCTTCTGGCGGCCATCGGCGACGTCATCGAACGTCATATGGTCATCATCGGCCTGCTGAAGGCGCCCGGTGACCTGTCGGAAAGCCTTCCTGAAAGCAACGCCCTTGTCGTCAATCTTCCAACGCCCGACTTTTCGAAAGCGGAAGGCGATGACAACGAAGCGCCACCGCACGACCCGCGGATACGGCGCTGCCCCAAATGCCAGATGCGGGCCTTGATCCGTCAGGAAGGCTGCGATACCTGCACCAGTTGCGGCCATTCGAAATGTGGCTGAACGGTTGACGGTGTTTCAGTCCCTGTTCTGATCGATCCTTTCCGCCCGCATCAGCAGCCCGTGCAGGCGGCCTTCCCTGATCCCCAGATCGTCAAGGTGGGAAACGGTATTGCGCAGGTAGTCGAGCGCACGGCCTTCCCGGCCAACGCCGTTGAGCACCAGCCGTATAACCTCGTCGTCCGACAGCTTCCCTTTGTAATGGGGGCTCGTGCGGTTGGCGACGAAGGTATAGGCCTTGACCCTGCGCCCGTCGTCCAACGCCACCGGCACCCATTTCGAGCAATAGACGTCGTTGATCTTCTCGCGTTCATCCAGATAGGCGAAGACCGCTTCCTCCGCCCCGCGCGGCACCTTGATCGCGCGCCCCCGGCATGACCCGCCGTTATCGAGTCCCACCACAAGCCCAGGATTTTCTTTTGTTCCCCGATACATGATCGACTGGATGCAAAGGGCGCGGTGGTATCCGTAGACCCGCCCCGAAACCATCCCCTCATGATCAAAGCCCGGTCGCCACATCAACGAGCCGTAGCCGAACACCCAGATATTTTCTTCGCTTCCACAGGTCATAAATCGCTTGTCACTCCACTCGGTGCTGTCTGTTTGGCCACTTTGAACAAAAGGTTCAAGCCCCTATAGTGCGGCTGGAACGCCTGACGGCGGCCCACCACGAATTGCAGGAGCCCATTTTATGCGCAGGCCGAGCCTAAAGCGAGTTGGGGAACTCGTTTCCAAGCGCCCGAAACGCGCGCCGCGGGCTGTCGATGCCGGCAAGCGCCCGGTCCGCCTCGCGCTTGCGTCACTAATCGCCATTGCCCTCATTTGCATCGGATACGTTGGGACATGGTTTTATCTGGCCATGAAAACCCACGATGAGGTCATTTCGTGGTTCCACCAGATGGCCGCAGACGGCCGCGCCGCTGAATATTCGCGCCTTGAGCTGAGCGGGTTTCCCTTCGCGCTCCGGGTCAATCTTGAAAATACCCTGCTGGGCGGCGTTACGCGCCAAACAAGCTGGCTGTGGCGCGCCAAGGCGATTGTCATTGACGTCGCCCCCTTTGATTCCGGGCGTTACCGCTTCGAACCGCGTGGCGAACAGATACTCGACATGAAGCGCGGCGACCAAACCGAACGTTTCATCGGCAACTCCGACTTCCTTCAATTCGATCTGGATTACGACGACGCGTCATACCCCCATGATGTTACGATTCGGGGCGAAGGCATCGACTTCAAACGACAGGGCGACGGCGCGGAGCTGACCGCGGGCGAGCTGGAAATCAGGGCCGCCCTTCTGGAGCCGCAGGGAAGTGGGCCTGAAGCCGTAAGTGGTCACCTCAGCATCAACGGATCGAACATCCAACTGCCGCCGGATATCGGTCTTCCTCTGGGCGGCGCCATTCGTAATGGCTCCATCGAAGCCCGCGTGATGGGGGTTTTTCGTCTTCCGCTCACACCGGGCGGGCTGGCGCTATGGCGGGACGATGGCGGAACGATCGAGGTTGATAGCGTCTCCCTGTCCTACGACCCCCTCTACATTTCCGCAAGCGGCACGGTCGCGCTGGACGCCAAGCTGCAACCGATTGCCGCCTTCACCGGGCGGTTTCAGGGTTTCTTTCAGGCCATCGACGCCCTGCGTGATCGCGGCATCATCCGGTCGAGGGAAGCAACGATGGCCAAGCTGGTTCTGGGCGCCATGAGCCGCAAGGGCGAAGACGGGGGGGCGCGAACCATCAGTTTGCCAATAACGATTCAGGAACGCTCTGTCTTTGCAGGCCCCGTTCCCCTCGCCAAGCTTCCGCCGATACGATGGACAGATGTGTTGTCCGCGCCGCCGGACGAAACCGCCCCCGCCGCCGGGGATACGCCGGCGGACACGCGAACCTAGGTTCAGGACGCGTCTTCGGGCTTTACGTCGGGCTTGTCCTGCCTGGCCTCAATCACCTTGCGGCGGATACCGCGCGTTCGTTCGAACATCTTGAAGAGGGTCTCGCCCTCATCCCAGCGGATGGCGCGCTGAAGCGCAGTCAGGTCCTCGGAGAACCGTTGCAGCATTTCCAGCACCGCTTCCTTGTTTTCAAGAAAAACGTCCCGCCACATTTCGGGGTTCGATGCCGCGATACGGGTGAAATCACGGAAACCACCGGCCGAGAACTTGATGACCTCGCCTTTCATGTGGTCCTCAAGATCGGTGGCCGTACCAACGATCGTATAGGCAATCAGGTGCGGCAGGTGCGAGGTGATCGCCAGCACCTTGTCATGGTGCCGGGCGTCCATCACCTCAACGGTCGATCCCATTCTTCGCCACAACTCGGACACCTTTTCGGTCGCCCCGGCATCCGTTTCCACCGTCGGGGTCAGGATGCACCAGTGTCCCTCGAACAGTTCGGCGTAACCGGCCTCAGGACCCGAATGTTCGGTGCCCGCCACCGGGTGCCCGGGAACCAGGTGAACGCCCGCGGTCAGATGCGGCAATATGTCCTCTATCGCCTGCTGCTTGACCGATCCAACGTCTGAAACGATGGCGCCGGGCTTCAATGCCGGCCCGATCTTTTGGGCAATTCTCTCATAGGCGCCGAGGGGGGTGCAAAGCACGACGAGGTCCGCCCCTGCGACGGCTTCAACGGGATCATGGGTGAATGAATCGCCAAGCCCAAGTTCCCTTGCCTTCTCAAGGCTGCTTGCCGATTTCGTGCAGACAGCGATATGGGCGGCAAGTCCCTTGCCCCGCATGGAACGGGCCATGGAAGAACCGATCAGGCCAATGCCGATCAGCGTGACCTTTTCGAACAACGGCGCGTCAGTGTTGGGATTCATTGATCAACCCACGAATTCACGCAAAGCGTCGACGACGGACTTCATTTCGTCTTCGAGTCCGATCGTAATCCGCAAGGCATCGGGCAGGCCATATGGCACCATGCGCCGCGTGATGATTCCCTTTTTCTTGAGAAACGCATCTGCCTCTTCGGCCGTTTTCCCTGCCGTCATTGGAAAACGCACAAGAACGAAATTACCCAGGCTATCGGGCACGTCCAGACCAAGCGCGCGGATTTCTTTCGTCGTCCAGCGCAGCCATTCGTCGTTGTGTTTGCGGCTTTTTTCAGCGAATGCATCATCGGCCAATGCCGCGACGGCGGCTTCCTGCGCTGCGGAACTGACATTGAACGGATTGCGCACACGGTTCATCACATCGGCAATGGCGGGTGGAAAATATCCCCAACCAACACGCAACCCACCAAGCGCGTGAATTTTTGAAAACGTGCGCAACATCACCACGTTGTCATTGTTTTCAACCAGTTCCGCGCCGGCGTTGTAGGCGCTGGTTTCGACGTACTCAGCATAGGCCGCATCGATCACCAGTATCGTTTCCTTCGGCAGGCCTGCATGCAGCCTCTTCATTTCCTGTGAATTCAGGAATGTTCCCGTCGGATTATTCGGATTGGCGATGAACAGCAACCGTGTCTTTTCGTTCACCTTTGAAAGAAGCGCATCAACGCTTGCAGTCAGGTTTGTCTCTGGCGCCTGAACCGGTGTAGCGCCCACTGACTTCGCCGAAATCGCATACATCAGAAAGCCGTGCTGTGAAAACAGAACCTCGTCACCCGGACCTGCGTATGCGCGACAAATCATCGTGATCAGTTCGTCCGATCCCGCACCGCAAACGATTTGGTCCATCTTTATGGAATATTTTTCCGACAGCGCCTTGCGCAGTTTCGAACACCCTCCATCGGGATAGCGATGCGCTTTCCCGGCCATTTCCTGCAGCGCTTCCCTCGCCTTCGGGCTTGGCCCGAACGCGCCTTCATTTGACGCCAGCTTGATCACGCGGTCGACGCCGGTGATTGCGGATTCACCGCCAACATAGGGCGTTATGTCCATGATTCCGGGCTTGGGGGTCAGTTTGCTCATTGATGCGTCCTGTTTGCTTTACGATATTCACCGTCGTCTTTGTGGACGACTCAATCCATTTCTTCCTGGGTCAACGGTATGGCGTAACTTCCAAGCGGCACCACACGTTTGATATGGTCTCCGAAGCGCTCAAGCAGCGATTCCAGCCTTGGGTCTCCTGCTGCGATGAAACCATCCGTTTCAATCAGGTGCATCCAGACCTCAGGCCTCTGCTTGTCGTGATACGTGGCAAGGAACCTGGGCGTCATGCCAATTTCGGGAAGCTCCCTGAGCAACCTCGGCCGGCTCAGCGGTTCTTCGGCGTCAATCCCGATATAGCTTCTGTCGCGCCCTGTCGATTCCGCCGCCAGCGGACAGATCACTAGTGCTTCAAGGCTTGAACCGCGACCATTTCCCGGCCCCGCGAATGGAAGCCGCGCGATGATACGCGGCGTGTCTTCGTGTTCACGCATCAGGATTGGCCACCATGGCTCTGCATCATCTTCATTCGGAATGGGCAGGATGCCGACCGTGTATTCCTTCGATCGCACCGAATCGACCACCCTTCGCACCGAACTGTTCGGCACCATTTTTGTGAATGACCCATATTGGTCGCGCGCAAGATCCCAATAGCCGCTTCCCTTTTGCGGCGCATAGACGGCTGTTGAAAACGGCCCTTCGAATGACAGTGTCGCGACGATCAGTTCGCGCCAGATCCTGACAAGTTCCCGCTTTGGAAAGGGGCCTTCGTGCCGGTTCACCAGTCTGTAGAGGATTTCAGCTTCCCGGGACGGGCGTATCTTCACTGCCGAATCGCTTTTGACGTCACGCACCTTTTCGACGATCTGGGTCCTGCGCATGATGAGATCGTGGATCGAGTTATCGATCTCATCAATCTCTTCCCGCAGTTTGTTCAGTTCTGTTTTTTCATCCGCCATGGATCTTGTCGCCGCCATTCATACCCAAGGACCGATAGTGATAGTCAAATCGTTGCAAAAAGCAAAGGGAAGAAAGGTTTTCAAAGCCTGCTTTATAACTGTTTTCCACGCCACGCGCCTTACATTTGTGGTAAGTGACGCTTACAGCAAACTTGCGCTTGTAAGGGCAACTTACGTATGATCCCCGCATGACATTGGGAAGCAGGATCAAAAAGGCCCGGGAAACGGCCGAGAAAACGCAGGAAGACATCGCGGCGCATTTCGCCATCAGCCGCGAGGCCATATCCCTGTGGGAAAACGACACGACCCGCCCGAAGTCCGATCGTCTTTCCGCCCTGGCCCGCTTCCTCAACGTATCGCTGGACTGGCTGCTTGAAGGCGGCGGGGCGTCTCCGGTCGGCGCCGGGATCAAGGCCTGGTCCCCCGAGGATATTCCGTGCGAAAGGGTCACCTTCGGCGCGGAAAGCCCCCTGTTGCTTGACCGGGGCGAGGAACTTGCCGGATTCACCATCGCCTACCAGACCTACGGGACACTTAACAAGGACCGGTCAAACGCTGTTCTTGTCTGCCACGCATTGACCGGAGACCAGTTCGTGGCTGGCACCAATCCGGTTACGGGAAAGCCCGGCTGGTGGGATATCATGATCGGGCCTGGAAAGATCGTCGATACCAACCGTTTTTTCGTCATCTGCCCAAACGTTCTTGGCGGCTGCATGGGCAGCACCGGCCCCAGAACAATCAACGCCGCGACGGGGAAGCCCTGGGGGCTTGATTTTCCCGTCATCACCATTGCCGACATGGTCCGCGCACAGGCGCGGGTCGTCGACCATCTTGGGATCGAAAAGCTTTTCATGGTCATTGGCGGGTCGATGGGCGGCATGCAGGTGCTTGAATGGGCGTCGCGGTACCCCGAGAAGGTTTTCTGCGCCGTCCCCGTGGCGACCGCGGCGCAACACTCCGCCCAGAACATCGCATTCTACGAAGTCGGCCGTCAGTCAATCATGGCCGATCCCGAATGGTGTCAGGGTAAATATTTGGAAGAAGGGCGCAGACCGCAGCGCGGACTGTCGGTCGCGCGCATGGCGGCCCATATCACCTACCTCTCCGAGGTGGCGCTGCAACACAAGTTCGGGCGGCGGCTTCAGGATCGCGACGCCGTGACCTTTGGCTTTGACGCCGATTTCCAGGTTGAAAGCTACCTGCGCCATCAGGGCAGCACGTTCGTCGACCGTTTCGACGCCAACGCGTACCTCTACATAACCCGCGCAATGGACTACTTCGACATGGCCGCACGCCATGAAGGCGTTCTGGCCGAAGCATTCCGCGACACGCCGGTGCGCTTTTGCATCATCTCGTTCACCAGCGACTGGCACTATCCCACGGCGGAAAGCCGGCGCATCGTCCAGGCGCTGAACGCGGTGGCCGCCAACGTCAGCTTCGCCGAGATTGATTCCGACAAGGGCCATGACGCCTTCCTTCTGGACGAACCCGAATTCCACAAGGTTCTGGGCGGCTTCATCAACGGCGCCGCCAAACACCGGGGGTTGGCCGTATCATGATGCGCGAACACAACCGCATGTTGACCCGCGTCGACCTGCAACTGGTCGCCGGCATGATTGATCCGGGATCAAGGGTTCTGGATGTGGGCTCGGGCGACGGCACGCTGCTGGACCATCTCGTAAACGAGAAGAAGGTGGATGGCCGCGGCCTTGAAATCAGCACGGCTGGCGTCAATGCCTGCGTATCGGCGGGCCTGTCCGTCATTCAGGGCAACGCCGATACGGACCTTGCCGCCTATCCCGATCAGGCGTTCGATTACGTCATTCTCAGCCAGACCCTGCAAACCATGCACGCCCCGCGCGAAGCCCTCACCCAGTTGTTGCGCATCGGACGCCGGGCCATCGTCTCGTTTCCCAATTTCGGCCACTGGCGGGTGAGGCTCAACCTGCTCGTCCGCGGACGCATGCCGTACAACGAGACCCTGCCCCACGAATGGTACGACACGCCGAATATCCACCTGTGCACGATCCGGGATTTCATTGTGCTGTGCGATGAACTGGGCATCACCATCGAACGCAGCATCGCGCTTGATGCAGCGGGAAACCAGCGCCGCATCCGAACCGGCCTGTTCATGGCGAACCTGCTGGGCGAGCAGGCGGTTTTCCTTCTCCGCCGTCACTGACGGGCGAAAAGCCCACACCCATCATCCCCGGCCGTACGGGTCCGGACCGGCAGGGCGCGTCGACAGCTGCGCGCGCTTATGCGCTTTCACGGTGTTGCCCGGCGGCAGGGCGTAGACTTGTTTGCTGGCCTCGACGAGGACAACGCCTGAAAACGTCGGGAACCAGCGCCGACCGGCCTGCTCCCACGCGGGTGCGGCGGACAGGAACATGCGCGAGGAAAAAGGCGGCATGAACAACGCCGCGTCCTTTTCCACCGGGGTGAACATGCAATCGCGCAGCAGAAGGGAAAGCTGGGACATTGAGTACGGACGGCCGATACCAAAAGGGGTGCGTTCCAGCCGCGCCCAAATCCCCCGACGGTTTGGAACAATAACAATCATCCGGCCGTTGCTCTTGAGGACACGCCAGGCTTCGCGCAGCATGGGACGCAGAAGCTCCGTACATTCCAGTGCATGGACGACCAGAATACGGTCGACCGACTCATCGGGCAGGGGCAGATCGGATTCATCGACAAGACTGACCAGGCTGCCCCCGTCGGAAGGCCAGCGAATGACACCCAGCGTCGCCGGCATGAAGGCGAAGGTCTGATCCGAATCGCCCCGGAAAATTCCCAGATAGGGCGTTGCGTAGCCAAGCCCGACAACGCACAGGCCCTTGGTTTCCGGCCACAGCGCCCTGATGCGGCCACGAATCATCCGCCGCACCATGCGCCCGATGGGCGTTGCGTAAAAATCACGGAAATCGACAATATCGTGCAACATATCGGGAAAACTCTAGCACAGGCTCCGACCGTCATGGATCACGATAACGCCTGCCAGCCGTACGCCTCCTGCACAACGTGGGCTTTGCCGCGCCACCGTATCGGATGCTAGTGTTGCACCGCAATTACGGCAAATGTGAAAAGCTTGGAGAGAGGCCATGTCGGGGCTTGAAATCGAACGCATCGCCGCATTCAACGACAATTACATCTGGCTGCTGCACGCCGCCGATGGAAAGGCGACCGCCGTCATCGATCCGGGTGATGCGGGTGTGGTGAGGGCGGCGCTCGACCGCAACGGCTGGACATTGACCCACATTCTGGTGACCCACCATCACGCCGACCACACCGGCGGCGTGGCCGAATTGAAAGCCGCCACGGGTTGCACGGTCGTCGGCTGGCGGGAAGACGCCGCGCGGGTTCCCGGGATCGACATGGCCCTGGCCGAAGGCGACGAATTGACAATCGGGAGCCATCCGGCGCGGCTCATCGCCGTTCCCGGCCATACGAGCGGACACGTCGCCTACCACTTTTTCGACGATTGCGCCCTTTTCTGCGGCGACGCCCTGTTTTCCCTGGGGTGCGGCCGTATTTTCGAAGGCACGCCTGGCCAGATGTGGGAAAGCCTTTTGAAGCTGCGCGCCCTGCCCGACGAGACAAGGGTCTTTTGCGCCCATGAATACACCAACAGCAACGCCGACTTCGCCCTGTCCATCGACCCCGACAATGCCGAACTTCAAAAACGCGCCGACGCGATCATCCGCCTGCGCGAGACCGGCAAATCAACGGTCCCTTCCAGCCTGGGCGAGGAAAAGCGGATCAATCCGTTCCTGCGCGCCGATGACCCAGCGCTCCTGCGCGCCGCCGGACTTGAGGGCATGGACGCCGAAAACGCCTTCGCCGAAATTCGTCGCCGCAAGGATCATTTCTGAAGGATTGAAGCCGCCATGATGAAACTCCGCTACATATCCAGTTCGCCCTTTGTCAGAAAGGTTCTGGCGGTCGCCATCGAAACCGGCCTCGAAGACCGCATTGAGAAGGTTCTGACCCAGCCCCTTGATCCGGCAACCGACCTTGGCATTGTCAATCCGCTGGGCAAGGTTCCCGCGCTGGAGACCGAAGGCGGTGAGGTTCTCTACGATTCACGGGTCATCTGCGAATACCTGGACAGCCTTCACGACGGTATCCGGCTGTTTCCCGCCAGTGGCGGGGCGCGCTGGACCGCGCTGCGCCATCAGGCCCTTGCCGACGGCATCCTCGACGCCGCGGTGACGCGGCGCTACGAAGAAGCCTATCGCCCTTCCGAATTCTGCTGGAAAGACTGGGTGGAACGTCAGAACAACAAGATATCCCTGGCTCTTGACGCCTTCGACGAGGAAGCGGACGGGTTCGGCAATACCGTAACCATCGGGCACATCACCCTGGGGTGCGCACTGGGGTATCTCGATTTTCGCTACCATGCTGATGGGTGGCTGGCATCCCGGCCCGCGCTTGCCGACTGGTGGTATCGTTTTTCGACGCGGCCATCGATGGCGAAGACTGAACCTGCGGACAGTCCGGCGAAATAATCTACCGACGGAAAAAGTCGCGCGAGGCCAGCGCGGCGCCGCCAACGATCAGGAGGCAGGCGACGCCGGCCCGCCAGTCCGCCTGCCCGGCCCCTGCGACAACCAGCAGCAGGGTCGACAGCAACGGCACAAGGTAGGCGGCCGTACCCAGCATGCGGATATCCCCCTTCTTGACGCCGTGATCCCAGAAGAAAAACGCGCCGCCCGCAGGCCCCAGACCCATGGCCAGAACGGCAAGCCACTGGTATCCCTGCGGCCAGATCGTTTCTTCGAAAGCCAGATGGCATAACAACGCCAGAAGGCTGCCCACAGCACAAAACCAGCCAACCGCATCGGTGGGAACCGATCCGAAACGTCGACTGAGGACCGAATAGGCGGCCCATGTGATGCCTGCGCCGAAGGCCGCGGCAAAGCCGGTCAAGCCGCCGCCCACAAAAATATCGCCCTTGCCTGCCATCAGGACAGCCGTGCCGGTAAAACCGGCAAGCGCGCCGGCCACATGCCACCAGCGCAACCTTTCACCGGGAAGCATTGCTGAAAACAGGACGATGAGGAGCGGCCACAGATAGTTGACGAGATTGGCCGAGACCGGATCGGCGTTGCGCAGGGCGAGGAAGTACAGAAAGTGATACCCGAAAAGGCCGGATACCCCGATGACCCATGCGGCGGGCGGCTGCCGGAAATGACGAAGCGGCGGCTCCGCCCGGACAATCCATTTTATGAGAGCGATGGCGAAGGCCACCGCAAAAGACATGGAGACCAGAAGAAACGGCGGCGTCTGGCCACTGGCGACAGTGAGGATGCCCAGTGTCGACCACAGGACAAGGGCGACGGCGCCGATCAGCGTACCGTTGATCACCCCTCGCCTTGACGTCTCGTCAACGTTCACCGCATCGTCCCGCTATGCCGCCCCTCCGAAAGGCGGCGAGGCCCCGGCCTCGCCGGGTTCCTTCCGGAAAACAGGAAGCATGCTCAGTACATATGCTGGCCGCCGTTGATCGACATGGTCGAGCCGGTGATGAAACCTGCGTCGTCCGCCACGAGGAACAGAACGCCGCGCGCTATGTCCTCGGCCTTGCCAAGGCGACCGACCGGGATCTTGGCGATAATCTTCTTGAGAACCTCTTCCGGCACGGCGCGAACCATGTCGGTATCCACATAACCCGGCGCAATGGCGTTGACCGTGATATTCTTGCCCGCGCCTTCCTGGGCCAGCGCCTTGGTGAAACCGTGGATGCCGGATTTGGCGGCCGCGTAGTTCACCTGACCGTACTGCCCGGCCTGACCGTTGATGGAGCCGATGTTGACGATGCGACCGAAGCTCCGCTCACGCATCCCTTCGATGACAAGTCGACACATGTTGAAGCACGATGTCAGGTTGGTGTGGATGACATCTTCCCACTGCTCGTAGCCCATCTTGTGAATTGTGCCGTCGCGGGTGATCCCCGCATTGTTGACAACGATATCAATGGGGCCAAGATCCTTGGTGATCCGGGCGATACCTTCCTGACAAGCCTCGAAACTGGAAACGTCGAACTTGTAGGAGGGAATTCCCGTTTCCTTCGTAAACGCCGCCGCCGCTTCCGCATTGCCGCCGTAGTTCGCGGCGACCTTGTAGCCGGCGTCCCTGAGCGCTTCGCTGATTGCCCGGCCGATGCCGCGCGTTCCACCCGTTACCACTGCAACTCGTGCCATTCCCTGTTCCCTTCTTTATCCGCGTTTTGTTTAGTAAAGGTCTTGTTCACCGTTCAGACTGTTGTCGGCTTACCCACGCTCGACACACATTGCGATACCCATGCCACCACCGATGCACAGGGTCGCGAGGCCCTTGCGGGCATCCCTTTTCTGCATTTCGTAGAGCAGGGTCACCAGTACGCGCGCGCCCGATGCGCCAATGGGATGGCCAAGCGCGATGGCGCCGCCATTCACGTTCACTTTCGATGTGTCCCACCCGAGGTCCTTGTTCACCGCGCAGGCCTGCGCCGCGAATGCCTCGTTGGCCTCAATGAGATCCAGATCGTCGACCGACCAACCCGCCTTTTCCAGTGCGGCCCGACTGGCCGGAATCGGACCGGAACCCATCACCGCAGGATCGACGCCCACGGTCGCCCACGACACGATTCGCGCCAACGGTTCAACACCACGTTTCTGGGCCGCCTCCTCGGTCATCAGAACAAGGGCCGCAGCGCCATCGTTGATTCCCGAAGCGTTACCGGCCGTCACCGTCCCATCCTTCTTGAAGGCTGGGCGCAGGCTTCCAAGCGATTCAGCCGTCGTTCCGTGCTTCGGATACTCATCCGCATCGACCACCGTTTCACCCTTCCGGGTCTTGATGACAACGGGAACGATTTCATCGGCGAAGCGTCCGGATTTTTGCGCGGCCTCGGCCTTTTTCTGAGAGGCGGCGGCAAAGCTGTCCTGCTGATCGCGGGTGATCTGCCAGCGTTCGGCCACATTCTCGGCGGTATTGCCCATGTGATAACCGTTAAAGGCATCCCACAGGCCGTCCTTGATCATGGTGTCGATCATCTGCGAATCGCCCATCTTCGTTCCGTTGCGCAAATGGACGCAATGGGGAGACTGGCTCATGCTTTCCTGACCGCCGGCGACCACGATTTCCGCATCGCCCATGCTGACGGCCTGATAACCCAGCGCAACGGCGCGCAGGCCTGAACCGCAAAGCTGGTTGATCCCATAGGATGTCCGTTCGACCGGGATACCCGCCGCAATGGCGGCCTGGCGGGCGGGGTTTTGTCCTGCGCCTGCTGTAAGAATCTGCCCCATCACCACTTCGGATACGTCTTCGGGCGCGACCTTGGCCCGTTCCAGGGCGGCCTCAATGGCCACCTGCCCCAGATAATGGGCGGATACGGAACTCAATGCCCCGCTGAAAGCGCCGATCGGCGTACGGGCGGCGCCGGCGATGACGATCCTGGTCATGAAATTCTCCTGTCGTTATTTCGTGTCAGTCTGGCTGACGTTTCGTTGACCGATCGGCTTGTTCCAGTGACCAGCGCATGTGTGCGCCGCAATAAAACGCTAGTGATCAGGCACCTCTCGGCAAAATCATTCAAAAACGTGTCAAATTTTTTGCTGCACCGCAATATCAAATTGCGGGATCTAACACATGGTGTCCGAAAGCCAGCAGGCAAGTGGTTCGTGAAGCACCCGCCGCGCCTTGCTTCCGGCCACCATGCCGATATGCCCTGCCGGTATGGTCCGGCAATCAGAATTGGGGATGACCGATGCAAGGGCGCGCGCGCATTCTGGGGGGACGATATAGTCGGCCTCAGGCACCATCAGAAGCGTCGGCATGTCGATCCTCGCGGGTTCAACCGCCTTCCCTCCGATACGCCATTCGCCCTTGGCAGGGCGGTTTTCGGCATACCATCCCTCAAGGCATTCCCTTGCCACCTTGCCCACAAGCGGCACACCATCGTTTAGCCAGTCTTCCAGTGTGACGAATTCCCGCGCGGCGGCTGATTCCGGGTCGAGACCGGCAAATCCCGCGAACTTTCGCTGTATCCTGTAGGGGTCCAGCGCCGCAAAAATCCCCTGAATAACATCCACCGGCAATTCGCCACAGGCGTCGACCACCAGGCGCGACTGCGTCGACAGTGACCTGTAAAGCGCCACGACATCTTCGCTTGCGGCGTGGAAATCCCACGGTGTCGCCAGCAGTGCGAGGGTGCGAATGGCTCCCGCGCGCCTTTGCGCAAGGGCCAACGTCAGAAGCCCCCCCATGCAATAGCCAAGCAGGTCCACAGGTTGTTCGCCCGTCGCCGTGCGGACGGCGTCAAGGGCGCCATTCAGGCGGCCCATGATATAATCATCCAGCGAGAATTCGCGTTCCACATCGCCGGGCGCACCCCAATCCACAAGGTAGGGGCGAAACCCCTTTCCCGCCAGAAACCGCACCATGCTGCGTTCTTCGCTGATATCAAGGACATAAGCGCGATTGATCAGTGAGGGAACGATGAGCAACGGCGGGCCATCGCCACCCTGCCCGTAATCAAGAACACGGGTCGTCCCTTCACACCACAAGACCGGCGGTTCGTCCATTGTCCGATGGGCCGAGTGGGCCTGGTAGGCGCGCACCCCGTTTACGAATGCATCTGCGCGCGCCGCCACCGCGGCATCAATGGCGGAGGCGAATGTTTCAGGATTTACGTTTGCCAGCGCGCTTTCGAGTTCCTTGCCCGCCGCCTCCAGATCTGGATTCCAGGGCAGCGAGCCGTTCTTCAAGTACGGCAATGCGGCGCGAGATGACATCCAGGTCCCGGCCATGATTCCCATGTGCATCAGCAATGGTCGCGGCCCCAGGCGTTTCTGCTGGCCTGCTGTCGGGTTGTCCGGGGCCTGTTCGTCCGACTTCTTTTTCACTGCTTTCCCCGCCCCCTTGCGCGGCGCTCCCCCAAGGGGGCATGAAATGCCCCATACCATGCATCATGTCATGGGGTTTGAGCCCTCCGCCCTGCGCCGCAATTGCGAAGAGGCGGGTATTGTCATAGGCAAGTTCAAGCGCGCGGGCGACGGTCTCCGCAAATTCCTGATCGCCGCCCATGGCGGCCAACTGTTGCTGCCACAGGTCCAGGAACCTTTGTGCAAGTGTATCGATTTCCGTCGGTTTCGTCATGTCCGTACGATTTCCTCAACG
Organism: Rhodospirillales bacterium; assembly: GCA_026193355.1. Taxonomy (GTDB): domain Bacteria; phylum Pseudomonadota; class Alphaproteobacteria; order Rhodospirillales; family JAPHTL01; genus JAPHTL01. The sequence goes on along the minus strand of JAPHTL010000053.1, from coordinate 11,776 downwards.
CCCACTATATCGCCGCAAATCGTCTTTTGACCAGAAGCATGGGCCTTTGTTCACACATTTATGCTGCGCAGCATAAAAATTTTTGCTGCGCAGCATTTATATGATAAAAATAACAATCAATCCTCGTTAAACATATGGATGGAAAGGACTTTCATGGCGGAAAGAACCAACGATCAGGTGCCCCCAATCACGATCAAGAAGTACGCGAACAGGCGACTTTACAACAAGGCGACAAGCACCTACGTCACCCTTGATCACCTGGCGCAGATGGTAAAGGAAGGCGTCGATTTTGTCGTCTACGACGCCAAGTCTGGCGACGACATCACCCGTTCGGTTTTGACCCAGATCATTGTCGAGGAAGAGTCGAAGGGGCAAAACCTTTTGCCAACCAGCTTTCTTCGAAACCTGATCAGTTTCTATGGTGACAGTCTTCAGGGTCTTGTTCCCCGATATCTGGAGCATTCGATGCAATCGTTCTCCCATAATCAGGACCAGATCCGGAACTATGTTAAGGAAACCATGGACGGCCTGTTTCCCTTCAACCATTTCGAGGAAATGGGCAAACAGAACATGGCATTCTTCGAAAACGCCATGAAGATGTTCGCACCCCTTCAGGGCGCCCCCGGTGATCCAAAGGCCGGTGCAAAGATGAATGCGGCCGAGCAGAAAGGCGGTGAGGATGCCGAGCTTGATACGCTGTTGAACCGCCTTCACGAAATGGAAAGACAGATCGAACGCCTGTCCACTGACCGCAAGAAAACATCGGATTGACACACACGAAACTGCACGCGCCGATAAAGGCCGGAGGCTGGTCACGGCGCGCTTGTTTTCTTGCTATTCGTGATGGAGTCTCTATTTTCCATCATAATGTTGTATTGATTTTTGGGTGAACCCCGACAGGAAGATGAACAAAGAAGATAAAAAATCAGCCGAGAGTCCCGCCAACAAGGCAACCAGCATCGACAGCCACGTCGGCGGCCGGATACGCGAAAGGCGGGTCCTGCTGGGCCTGAGCCAACAGCAGATGGCCGACATTATCGGCGTGACCTATCAGCAGGCGCATAAGTACGAGAAAGGCATAAACCGGATTTCCGCAGGCCGGCTTTTCGAAATCGCCAATGCGCTCAAGGTGCCGATCAGCTACTTCTATGAAGGTCTGGACGAACAGGGCGAATCCGATACGTCGCTGTCACAACGTCAGCGGATGTGCCTTGAACTGGCCCGGAACTTTTCACAGATCGAGAACGAAAAACATCAGGATGCGCTGAGCCAGCTTGCCCGGGCGCTCGTCCTGGAAAATCGCTGAAATACGGAATCAACAACGGCAAACAGCGATCAGGGAATTTCCCGGACAACCCTGAAGCCGATGTTGTAGCTATAGATTTCCGCGCCGTTCCTGAACCTGTAGGATGACCGGGCAAGGCGCGAGAAATAATACCAGGACCCTCCCTTCATCACCCGAAAGGCGCAATCACCGCCCTTTCGCTTCGTTCCGTCGCGCGGGGCATCAAGATGATTGGGGTTCCAGCAATCGGCCATCCATTCCCAGACATTCCCTGCCGTATCATGCAGGCCAAACGGGTTGGCTGGAAACGATCCGACGGGGGCAGAGCCCTTGGCGCTCCATTCGCTTTTGCAATCGCGGCAGTTCGCCTTGTTCGCGCCCGGCGCATCGCCCCACCAGTATTCCGTCGTCGTGCCCCCCCGGGCCGCGTATTCCCACTCCGCTTCGGTGGGCAATCTGTAACGGTAGCCGGTTCTGGACGACAGCCACGCGGCGTATCCTTCCGCCTCGGCGGCCTTGATATTGATGACCGGGCGATCCCCCCTGCCCCAACCGTGATCGTCGGGGTTCCTGGTGCAGCCGCCGTCAGTGACGCAAGCCTCCCATTCCCGGAAGGTGACCTCGAAACGGCCGATGGCGAATGGGCGTTCGAAAACAACACCGTGGGCGGGGCCTTCGTGAATCTTGCCCTTGTCCGTTCCCATCGTAAACTTCCCGGCGGGAACGATGACCACTTCCGGACACTCGGCGCAATCACGGAAGGCGGCGGAAGGGCTGTCGGCAAGCGCAGGAAAAATTGCAGCAAAAAACAAGGCTGCGACCAGCGCAGATGCCAAGCTGTAGCGCATGTTTCTACGCATCTTCATCCAGGCAACAGAAATCGTGCAATACGCCAACATCCTTGATCGTAACTTCGCTGCCCGAGGAAGTGACCCCGACCCGCTTGAGTTTGGCGAGCGCACGGGACAGGCTTTCGGGTTTCATTCCCAGACGGGCGGCGATAAGGGACTTGTCGTAGGGCAACTTGACCGTCGCCTCTCCCGTGGTCCCCTCCGCCAGAAGATCGATCAGAAATCCGGCGAGGCGTTGTGGCGTCGAATTGAATTGCAGCCGTTCGATATGCTGGACAAGTTCAACCAGCCGCTCGGAAAGCGCACCGAGGATCTTGATGGCAAGATCTGGCTCTTGCCGCAGGACCGACATGAACGGATCAGCGGGAATTTCCAGAACCCGGGCTTCGGAAACCACCTCGGCGCTTGCCGGAAAATTCTTTCGCCCCGTGAAAATCGCGGCCTGTGCGAAACTGTCGCCGGGCTTCATCACCGCGACGACAACCTGATCGCCTTCTGGTGTATCGCGAAAAACCTTCACCCAGCCTTCGAGAAGAAGGAAAAACCGGCTTACCGGTTCTCCTCGCATGAAAAGCATCCCCCCACGTGAAAATTCCCGCACCCGCCCCTCCTTGAGAAGCTGGTCGAGGACGTCATCGTGCAGGCCTGCGAACAGCGGTGTCCGCCTGACCTTCTCCTTATCCTCTGCGTTAAGGTATTTCATGACCTACGTCATACCACGGCCCGGCCCCTGCGCGGAAGTCCACAGCGGACGGATGCAACATATGTGTCCGGGTCAGACCTGGAATGCCCGCTCCAGATCTTCCGTGGTCGATGACTGTTCGAGGGACGGCTGATAGATCGGTCTATTCCCTTTGAAAAGCACACCCGTGTTGAAGCCGTCGTCCGTCATCAGGCGACGCGCGGCGCGCCCGGTGTCATCGGTATAGGGAACCGTCGCCTCGCGTGTTATTTCCTTCCAGTCCCGCTGTTCGGGCCGGAAGGTCACGCAGGGGCTGAGAACCTGAACAAGCGAAAAGCCGGGATGCTGGATCGCTTCGGCGATCAGGCGGGCGACGCCATTGGGATCGCCGGAGAAGCCGCGCGCGATATAGTTCGCACCAGACGCAAGCGCAATCGCCAGCGGCTGGAACGGGCTGACCCCCGTACCATGGGGCGTCAGCTTGCTTTTTTCCCAGTCCGGTGACGTGGTCGGCGAGGCCTGACCCTTCGTCATTCCATAGACCTGATTGTCCATCACCACGTAGGTGATATCCGCGTTTCGCCGGGCCGCATGAAGGAAGTGGTTGCCGCCGATCGAGAAACCGTCGCCGTCGCCACCCGTCGCCACGACCGTCAGTTCCGGCCGCGCAACCTTCAGCCCCGTAGCTAGCGCAAGGGCCCGGCCATGCACGCCATGAAACCCGTAAACGCTGGTATATGCCGGGATCCGCGATGAACAGCCGATGCCGGATATGACGGCCGTTTCCTCACGCGGCAGCCCCAGCTCCGCGAAAGCCTTCGTAATGGACGAAAGAACCGAAAAGTCACCACATCCGGGGCACCAGACAGGTTTGTAATCCGACTTGTAGTCCTTTGCGGGGATCGCACGTGCGGCTGACGCTTCCATGATCAACTCCAGGAACGGATTTCTGACAACAACTCACCCGGTCGTATCGGCAAGGGACCGGGCCTTTTGAAGACACGTACTTCCGCATCGTGCGGCAAATCGTATTCGGCGCGCAGATAGCGGTAAAACTGCTTCGAATGGCTCTGCTCGACAATCAGGATTTTCTTGACCCCCTTGAGCAACCCTTCCAGTCGGGATGCCTGGGCGGGAGTCAGAAGACGAAGAGAGATCATTCGTGTCGAGATGCCCTCGGCCCGCGCCCTCTCACAGGCCTCGGCTGCGGGCGCGGTCGAAGAACCCCAGGTGATCACGACAAGATCACCATCGCCATCGACGTCGGCCCAACGATCACCAAAGTCAAACTGCGTGAGCTTCCGTTCACGCTTGTCGAGTTGGATGGTGTGGTCCCCCGCCGCGCTGGATGGACGTCCCAGCGGGCTGTGTTCAAGGCCGTCGGCAACATATTCGCCGCCCCGTGTGCCGGGAATGGCCATCGGAGAAACGCCCGACGGCGTGACGGCATAACGGTTGTAATCCTTGACGCCATCGGCAACCACTTCACGTTCGGCCACCAGGCCGGAATCAACCGGCTTATCGATGATCGCGCGGGACTGGCCCAACGACTGGTCGGAAAGGACGATGGCCGCCGCCTGAAGCTTCTCGGAAAGATGAACGGTCCATTGCGTCGTCGACAGGCAATCCGCGATCGAGTTCGCCGCCGTGACGATATGCGGCGCATCGCCATGCAGGCCGTTAAGCGCAATATTCAGATCGCTTTGCTCGGACTTTGTCGGAATACCGGTCGACGGGCCACCGCGCATGACGTTGACGATGACAATCGGGGTCTCGGAAGCGACGGAAAGGCCAATGGCCTCCGTCATCAGGGCCAGCCCCGGCCCGGAAGTGGCGGTCAACGACGGTTTGCCGCCGAAGGAGCCGCCGATGATCATGTTCACCGAAGCCAGTTCATCCTCGGCCTGGACCAGGGTCCCGCCGACCTTTTCAAGATTGGGAGCCAGCCACTCCAGGATTTCGGTCGCCGGTGTAATCGGATAGGCGGCCACGAACCGCACCCCGCCCCTGATCGCCCCGCATCCTGCGGCCTCGTTCCCGCTGATGCTCCAACGGCCCTTTTCCGAACCACCGGACGCATCCAGCGCAATTTCGTCGACATTGATGGCCTTGGCCATCTCAAACCCTGCCTGAACGCCAGCTTTGCTTGCGGCCAGCGCCTCCTTCCCCTTGCGCGCCAGGGCATCGTCGACGACCGCATCAACAGCCTTCATCGGCACCCCGGAAAGGGCCGCAAGAATGCCCAGACCGATCATGTTCACACGACCGCCGGGAATACTTTTCACGGTATCCTTCAAGGGAAGGGAAACGAGCCTTGCGCCGGATTTAGTCATCACCTCCGGCGCGTCGCCGGCAGCGGCGTCGCAGATAATGACGCTTTTCTCATCAAGCGGAATTTCCGCCGAAAAGCGCTCCACATTCATCCAGTCGAAAGCGAAAAGAACGTCGTAGCGATCATCGGGACAACCGACCGGTCGCGGAGACAGCCGCAGAAATGCGGCAGCTTCGCCGCCCCTGATCTGCGGGCCGGACGATCGGGTCATCAACCCATACCAGCCGGCCTTCGCCGCGGCGTCGAGGAGTGATTGTCCGGCGGTCATGACACCGGCGCCGCCGGCGCCAGTTATGGCAATAGAAACGGTATTTGACGACATTCGTCACCTTCTCCGGTCCTGGAGGAAGGCCTCTCCATTTCCGACAATCGGGCCGACCACAACGCAACGCACCATTTTGGATAAAGCGCGATATGCCAGGCGGCTACGGCCCAATTATGACGGAAAACTTATTAAGAAACCGTGCCTTCCCCGTTTCTTCCACAGGCCTACCTGCCCGTTCGGGTAGCTTAGACCAGTCGAATTATTCCGCAACAGCGAAATGGTCCAGAATGGCAAAAAACCACCTTGTTTTGTTTATTTGCAACATTATCCGCTTCGTACTTGCATTAACGGAAAGCGGCAACGCATGCACGCAGGCCTATTCGGCGACGACGACCCTGTCCCGGCCATCGTTCTTCGCCCGCAACAAGGCCTCATCGGCGCGATGGGTCAGTGTCTCGGGCGTATCAGAGGGGCCATACGATGCGACCCCGATGGACATCGTTATCTTTCCCAGCGCCTCGTTCGTTTCCTTGTTGCGCACCACCCGCGAAGAAAGGGCTGTCCGGATGTTTTCAGCAACCTTCATGGCATTCGCCAATTCGGTTTCCGGCAGAATCACCGCAAATTCATCGCCGCCCCATCGGGAAACAAGATCATTGCCGCGAAGCTTGCCCTTGTGCACCTGGGCGACAAGCCGCAGGACATGATCGCCGATCCGATGGCCATAGGTGTCGTTGATTGTCTTGAAACGATCCACATCCCCCATGAGAACAGAAAGCCTGCCATCCTGATCCTCAATGGAATCGAAGCAGCCCTGAAGCGCGCGTTCAAACTGTCGCCGGTTGGCGATACCGGTCAATGGATCAAGAGAGGCTTCAAGCGATACGACCTCCAGCTGGTCACTTAACTGCTTGATCTCCTCGGTCGATTTGTCGAGCCGTTCCTCGAACTGATGGCCGAGGGAAGCAAAACCGTCCACCTCGCTCCCGATCTGGGCGACAAGTTGTCGCAGGGCGCTTATGGCGGCCTTTTCCTCCTGCGTGGCGTCCGGTGATTCGGCGCGGAAAAATACGCCCTTGTTCTCCGTCTCGATCTCCTCGACAAGCTGCATAAGCGTTCCGAGTCCGCTTCGGATACGCCCTGCTGCATCGTCAAGCGAAACGACGCTTTTCTGAAGCTTCTCCCGCATTTGGCTCATCGGGCTTGCTCCTTCTTCGAAAACCGCTACGGCACCGCGTGATAGGCGCCGTCCCTGCCGAGGTACCGCGCACCGTCATCGACGTAGAAATGCCCTTTCCCCGCGGCGCGAAGGACGGAAAGCATGGCGGGAACCGGGCGGCCTTCCCGTTCGAGCCGCTCGACAACCCTGAGGGGACCGATCGCATCAAGCATTTCGAACGGCCCCTTCGACCAGGCGAAGCCCCAGCGCATGGCGCGATCGATATTGACGATATCGTCGGATATCTCGGGGACGAGGTCGGCGGCATAACAAAGGGTTCCCACCATCAGGTCCCAGGCAAAACGCCCCTCGGCGTCCTGTGCGAAGACCAGACTGCCAAGATCGGTGTGAATCGCATTGAGGGAAATTTCTTCGGCGGCGCGCCATTCCTGCGCGCCTAGATCGAAGGTTTCCTTGCTTTTGCTGCCGTCCGAGTGCTTGACCAGTTTGTAGAAGCCGCCGCCCGTCTTGCGGCCAAGCTGACCGCGCGCCAGCATTGCAGCCTCTTCTGGCGGAAACACGGTATAGGCCCTGCCCGCGTCACCGGCAGGCAGGTTGACATCCAGGTTTTTGCCCACAAAGTCCATGACATCCAGACCGATCAGGTCGATCAGGCCATACAATCCGGTGCCGGGCAGGCCCACGGGCGCACTCATCAGCGCATCGACCGTTTCCGCCGTCAGGCCATCATTGATCCGCGCCGCGCGCGCCATGTGAAGACCCGAAAGCATCCAGAAGCACCCGATTCGGTTGCCGATGAAATTGACCGTGTCCTTGGCATAAACCACGCCCTTGCCCAGCAGCCCACCGCAGAACTGCGAAAGCGCAGACATGACTTCGGGGTCGGTGTCTTCACCCGGCACAAGTTCCAGCAACTTCATGATGTTGACGGGATTGAAAAAATGGGTGACGGCGATGTCACGGCGGAAGCGTTCCCCCATCCCCTCGCAGATGGCGCGCAGCGGAATCCCCGATGTGTTTGTCGTGACGATGGAGCCATCCCGGCGCAAGGGTTCGAGCTTCTGGAAAAACGCCCGCTTGACCGCCAGATCCTCGACGATGGCTTCGCAGACCCAGTCGCATTCAGATATCCGCGCAAGGTCGTCATCGAAGTTTCCGGTTTTGATGTGCCGGACGTTTTCGGGGTCATCGAGGGCGGGCGGGCGAATGGACTGCATACGCTCCAGCGCCTTTTCGGCCACCGCGTTGCGGTTGCCGCCTTCCGATGCGACATCAAGCAGCAATACCGGGATTCCACGGTTTGCGCAAAGCGCCGCAATCCCGAGACCCATGGTTCCACTGCCCAGAACAGCGACGGACCGGATTTCCCTCATCGATTATTCTCCTGCATACGATTGTATTCTTAACGGCGGGCCGCACCTTAACCGCCGTCATCCCCCCCCGCAATCGGTAAGTAAAAAAGCGGAAAGGGCGTCACCCAATGGCAACACCCTTTCCTTGCTTGTATATCCGCAGGGCTTATTCGGCAGCTTTCGCCTGATCGCCCCCATCTATGGGATCAAGCTTGAACCCGGCAAGCTGTTCGTAAAGCGCGTAACGGCGCCGGATGTCCTTCTCCGCCGAATCGACCAGCATCGAGAACCGGTCCGGATCCTGAATTTTCACCGACCGGAAGCGCGTTTCGAATTCCATGTAATCGCGCAATGGCGTCGATGGCGCCTTTGAATCGAGGATCAGCGGCGCTTCGCCGGTTCCCAGACGACGCGGATCGTAGCGATAAAGCGGCCAGTAACCGCTGGTGACCGCCCGCGTATGCTGGTCCAGCGCATCGGCCATGTCGTAACCATGCGCGATACAGTTCGAATAGGCGATGATCAGCGATGTGCCACGATAGCTTTCGGCTTCCTCGAAGGCGCGCACGGTCTGTGCATCGCGCGCCCCAAAGGCGACAGAAGCGACATAGACGTTGCCGTACGCCATCGCCATCAGGCCAAGGTCTTTCTTGGGCTGCGATTTTCCCGCAACGGCGAACTTCGCCGCCGCACCGATGGACGTCGCCTTCGATTGTTGCCCGCCGGTGTTGGAATAAACCTCGGTGTCCATGACCAGAACATTCAGTTCCTTGCCGGTGGCGAGAACATGATCAAGGCCGCCATACCCGATGTCGTAGGCCCATCCGTCACCGCCGACGATCCAGACGCTTTTGTGCACGAGGTAATCGGCGACCTCGAACAGGTGCATTGCGTCCGGCCCGCCGATCGTCTTCAGCCGTTCTTTCAGCACTTCGATTCTTTTGCGCTGCGCAGCGATTTCGACTTCTTCGTGCTTGAACGCATTGGCGACGATTTCCTCAACGAGGCTTTCGCCGACCTGCGGGGACAGGCGCTTGAGCATCTGGATGCCAAGCCCCCGATGCTGATCGACGGCCAGCCTGTAGCCCAGACCAAATTCGGCATTGTCCTCGAACAGGGAGTTGCACCACGCAGGACCGCGCCCATCTTCATCCTTGCAGTAGGGCGTGGTCGGCAGGTTGCCGCCGAAGATCGATGAGCAACCCGTGGCGTTGGCGATCATGGCGCGATCGCCGTACATCTGGGTCATCAGTTTCAGATAAGGCGTTTCGCCGCAGCCGACGCAGGCGCCGGAAAATTCGATCAGCGGGCGTGCGAACTGCGTCATCTTGACGTTGCTTTTCAGAAGCGTGCGATCGACTTCCGGCAACTCAAGGAAGAATTCGAAATTCTTCTTCTCCTGCTCACGCAGCGGCAGTTGCGGCGCCATTTCCAGCGAAAGGCGATCGGGATCCTTCTTGTCCTTGCCCGGACAGACGCGGACGCAAAGCTTGCAACCCGTGCAATCCTCTGGCGCGACCTGCACCGAATAGAGCGCATCGGGGCCGAATTCCTTGCCCTTGTATTTCATGTGCTGGAAGGTCGGCGGCGCGTCTTCCACTTGCGCCGGCTCAAAGGTCTTCACCCGAATGGCGGCGTGCGGACAGACCATCGCGCACTTGTTGCACTGGATGCAAAGCTCCGGGATCCACACGGGGATTTCGGAAGCGAGGTTGCGCTTTTCGTACTGCGCGGTGGCCGTCGGCCAGGTGCCGTCCAGCGGAAACGCGCTGACCGGCAGCAGATTACCCTTGTCCGACAGCATCAGGGCCGTGACCTTCTTCACCATGTCCGGCGCATGGTCGGGAACGATCGGCGGCATGTCGTGGTTGGCCGTCGCCGTCTGAGGCACTTCGATTTCATGAAGGTTGGCCAGCGTGGCGTCCACCGCCTCGAAATTTTTCTGGACGACGTCCGCGCCTTTCAGGCGATAGGTCTTTTCGATCGACTTCTTGATCTGTTCGATGGCTTCGTCACGCGGCAAAACGCCCGAAATCGCGAAGTAGCAGGTCTGCATGACCGTATTGATCCGGCGGCCCATGCCCGCTTCCTGCGCCACCTTCAGCGCGTCGATGGTATAGACCTTGACCTTCTTGTCGATGATCTCCTGCTGGACGGACCGAGGCAGCTTGTCCCAGACCTGATCCGTCGGGAATGGCGCATTGAGCAGGAACGTCGCTCCTTCCCGCGCCGTTTCGAGGACATCGTATTTTTCCAGCAGGACAAACTGGTGACAGGCGACGAAGTCGGACTTCTTGATCAGATAGGTGGAATGGATCAGATCCTTGCCAAAGCGCACGTGGGACACGGTGTAGCCGCCGGACTTCTTCGAGTCGTAGACGAAGTAACCCTGCCCGTAGTTATCGGTATTTTCGGCGATGATCTTGATGGAGTTCTTGTTGGCGCCGACCGTACCGTCCGCACCCAGACCCCAGAACACCGCGCGTTTGACGCTGTCGGGTTCGATATCGAAGCTTTCGTCGACGTCGAGGGACAGGTGGGACACGTCGTCGACAATGCCGACGGTGAATGTGCGCTTGGGATCGTCCTTGCGCAGTTCGTCGAACACCGCTTTCACCATGGCCGGATTGAATTCCTTGGACGACAGGCCGTAACGCCCGCCGATGACGACGGGGTCAGCCGCCGCCGCGCGTTGGCCCCGCGCCCTGGCCTGCGCAAGCGCCGTGACCACATCCTGATACAACGGCTCGCCCAACGCCCCGCATTCCTTTGTGCGGTCCAGAACCGCGATGGAACGAACGCTGGCGGGAAGTGCGGAAATGAAATGATCAAGCGAGAAGGGGCGAAACAGACGAACCTTCAGAACGCCGACCTTTTCCCCCTGCGCATTCATGTAATCCACGGTTTCGTGCACTGCTTCCGCGCCCGATCCCATCAGGATCACGATCCGATCCGCGTCCGGATCGCCGTGATAGTCGAACAGGTTGTAGCGCCGCCCCGTCATGGAGGCGAACTTGTCCATCGTTTCCTGAACGATGCCTGGGCAGGCATCGTAGAATCCGTTCCGCGATTCCTGCATCTGGAAGAATGTATCGGGATTCTGGCTGGCCCCGCGCAGGACCGGATGATCGGGCGAAAGGGCGCGGCGGCGATGCGCGGCAACCAGTTCGTCGGGCATCATGTGGCGCAGGTCGTCGTCTGTCAGTTCCTCGATCTTGCCCACCTCGGACGACGTCCTGAACCCGTCGAAGAAATGAAGGAAAGGGATGCGGGCCTGCAATGTCGCAGCATGCCCGATGCAAGCCATGTCGTGGGCTTCCTGGACGGAATTCGACGCCAGCATGGCGAAGCCCGTCTGCCGGCACGACATCACGTCCGACTGATCGCCGAAAATCGACAGCGCGTGGGTCGCCACTGTCCGCGCAGAAACATGCATGCAGAACGGCGTCAGTTCGCCCGCGATCTTGAACATGTTAGGAATCATCAGCAGCAGACCCTGCGACGCGGTGAACGTCGTCACCAGCGCGCCGGACTGCAATGCGCCATGACAGGCGCCGATGGCCCCGGCCTCGGACTGCATTTCCGTAATACCGGGAACCTCGCCAAAGACATTCAGCAGACCCGCCGCCGCCCGTTCATCGGCGACCTCACCCATCGTTGACGATGGCGTGATGGGGTAGATGGCGATCACTTCACTGCTTCGATAGGCAACCGAGGTCACGCCTTCATTGCCGTCCACGGTGATCATATGCCTCTTCTGGGCCATTCTGCTGTCCTCTTTGGTTTGCGCTTTTTGCGCGTTGTCAGTTTGCGCTTTTTGCGCGTTGTC
>JAPHTL010000029.1 GCA_026193355.1 Rhodospirillales bacterium | reverse complement strand
GCGGGATCGATCACCCTGCATCAGCGCGCCCGCATCGGCAGGGTGCAGCAGGACACGCCGTCCGGCCCACAAAGCCTGATCGATTTCGTGCTGGCCGCCGACACCGAACGGGAATCCCTTCTGGCCGAGGCGGAAACGGCGACAGACCCGCAGCGCATCGCCGAGATTCACAACAGGCTTGCCGATACCGACGCACACACCGCACCGGCCCGCGCCGCCGCCATCCTCGCCGGGCTTGGCTTCGATGACGAGGCGCAGCAGCGTCCGCTGGATTCCTTCTCGGGCGGCTGGCGCATGCGCGTCGCCCTGGCGGCCACGCTGTTCACCCGGCCCGACGTTCTGTTGCTGGACGAACCGAGCAACCATCTGGACCTGGAAGCCACCCTGTGGCTTGAAGGTTACCTGTCCGAGTATCCCGGGACCCTTTTGCTGATCAGCCACGAGCGCGGGCTGCTCAACACGGTGCCCGAGGAAATCATCCATCTGGAAAACGGCAAGTTGAACCGCTATGCGGGCAACTACGACCGGTTTGAGCGAACCCGCCGCGAACGGCTGGAGCTTCAGTCCCGCATGCAGAGCCGCCAGTTGGTCGAGCGGCGACGCATCCAGGCCTTCGTCGATCGCTTCCGCTACAAGGCGACAAAGGCGCGGCAGGCGCAAAGCCGCATGAAGGCGCTGGAACGCATGGAGCCGATCGTCTCGGTTGTCGAGGAACGCACCACAGCCTTCAACTTTCCCGACCCCACCCCCCTGTCGCCGCCACTGCTGGCGCTGGAGGAAACGACGATCGGCTACGGTGACAAGGCCATCCTGAAGGGGCTTGATCTGCGCATCGACATGGACGATCGCATTGGATTGCTGGGCGCCAATGGCAACGGCAAGTCGACCCTGATCAAGATGCTGGCCGACCGGTTGAAGCCGATGTCGGGGAAAGTCCGCAAGTCACCCAAGCTGAAGATCGGCTATTTCTCGCAGGATCAGGCGGACGAACTGAACCTCGGCGGCACGCCGCTTTCGCATATGGCCGAGGTTCTGCCGCTGGCGACCGAGGCGAAACAGCGCGCCCACCTTGCCAACTTCGGCTTTGGCGAGGACAAGGCGACAACCACGGTCGCCAATCTGTCGGGCGGTGAAAAGGCGCGCCTGCTGTTCGCGCTGATGAGCCGCGAAGCGCCACACCTTATGCTTCTGGACGAACCGACCAACCACCTCGATGTCGATGCCCGCGAGGCGCTGATCCAGGCGCTCAACCAGTATGACGGCGCGGTTGTACTGGTCAGTCACGACCCCCACTTGCTGGACCTTGTGTGCGACCGCCTGTGGCTGGTTGGTGACGGCGCCTGTGCGCCGTTCGAGGGCGACATGGCCGATTACCGTCGTTTTCTTGCCGAACGTCGCAAACAAGCACGGCGCTCCATGCGCGAGGAACGCGGGAACGACAACGGATCAGGTGAAACCCAGAACCGCCGCGAAAACCGGCGGGAGCGCGCCGCCGCGCGGGCCGAAACGGCATCCCTGCGCAAGGCGACACAGGTGGCGGAAAAACGCCTTGAAAAACTGCATGCGGAAAAAGACCGGATCGAAGCCGCGATGGCCGATCCCACTCTCTATGAAGGTCCCAAGGAAAAGCTGACCGCCCTGCAGATAAAGCTTGGCAAGACCAACAAGGACCTTGAAGAAGCCGAAGCCGTCTGGATCGAAGCCTACGAAGCGCTGGAAGCGGCGCAGGGCGTCGAATAGCCCTTATTCCATCTCCCGCAGGATGCGGAATCCGGTGTCGTCGCTCTGCCGGGTCGGAAAATCCCGCCAGCGATTGGCAGAGCGCACCTCCTTGGGCGGGAAGCTCCACGACCCACCGCGGATCACCCGTTTCCCGCAACCCGGCTTTTCGACAGCCGATCCGTCCGACGGTCCCTCGGCGAAAACATCGGTGTAACAATCGGCCACCCATTCAAAAACATTGCCTGCCGTATCGTGCAAACCGAACGGGTTGCCCGGAAACCGTCCGACAGGCGCGGTGCGTTCGCCCCCCCAGACGCTGACGCAGCCCGCACAGTTCGCGTTGCCGCGCCCAACCGAATTGCCCCACCAGAACCGTGTTTTCGATGATCCTCTGGCCGCGTACTCCCATTCCGCATCTGTCGGCAGGCGATAGTGATGCGCCGTTTGTTCACTCATCCATTTGGTGTAAGCCACCGCATCTTCCCACGACACGTTGATCACCGGCCGTCGACCACGCCCCCAGCCGGCATCGTCGGGTTTTTCGCGCCCCGTTGAATCACAGAAACGGTCGTATTCGTCGAAGGTCACCTCGTAAATGCCGATTGCGTAGGGTCGGCTCAGGGTGACCGTCTGGGGTGGTTTTTCGTCGCCATCCCCATCGCCACCAAGATCGCCTCGCTGAAAGGAAGCCGCACGGATGACAACCACCTCCGGCCCTGGTAAACCGTTCGCCATGACGTCGCGAAGAACGGCCGACGTTGGAAGATGCCCACGAAAGACAAAGGACAGTTCACCGGGCAATGGCCGGTGGGGCGGCAACACGGAAACGCCTATGCCTTCGATTTCAGCAACAGGGATCGACAGGGTTTGGCCGACCCGTGTTTCCATCTGCAAACTTTCCGTCATCAGCATTCCGCTGGTCGCGCCCCCATCGTTGCCCGTCCCCATGGCGCGGACGCCACCATCCTCACTGGCCCCGACATCGACAACGTACAGATCCTTGAAGGGAACCATCTTGATGCCGTCATCCGTCTTGAACAGGAGATCGGTCGTCAGGATGCGGCCCCTGAAGATATCGCCGTTACGCATCTCGACGACATCGGGAGAACCCCTTGTTTCCGGCTTGGTGCCCTTTCGGGCGAATTCAATGCCGGCGACATCGTCCAGATGAACATTCAGCGGGACGTCCAGCAACCTGATCACGAACAGCTCCCGGGTTTCGATATGGCCGCTGAACCGCTCGCCTTCGATCGTGAACAGCGTATCGTGCTGGCGGCCCGCTGCACGGCTGGCCGTCACGAGGCGGGCAAGACGACCATGGGGAACGGTTATTGAACCGTAGGGGGTCGCGATTGTTATGTGTTCCTTCGCGACCGCGCCGTGGTGGAAATCGCCGCCACGGGTCGTGACGATGTCACCGGCCGGCGCCTGCGACAGGGAAGGAACGGTTCCTGCGATCCAGAAACCGGCGACGGCCAGAAAGGCGAATGGAAACAGAATGCTTTTGAACGGCATCGCTTCCCCCTGCGCGAGGGTCCGGGGAAAGCCGCCGGACGGCATCGCAACCCCAATAGTGACAAATCCCGGGCCAAAGCGAAAGGGGAAGGAAAAATCAGGGGCGCAGCCGCGCCGCCCAATCGCCATCCGTCACAAAACGGCAACCTTGCGTATCGCCATTGAACGAATAGACCCAGGCGGGAAGCGGGGGATCGCCGACATTCAACATGCGACGCACGAAAAGCGAGGCGTCGTCGTCACCCGGAATGCAGTCTTCGTAGCGATCGAGATCGATGAGAACCAGGGGGTCGAGTATGTCGAACAACTCGGCTTTGACAGATCCGATTCCACCCACAAGGCCGGGATAGTCGCCAAGATCGACCAGACGTCCCGGCAAGCGGCATTCGGCCACGAAACGAAGCCGCCCCTCCAGCCCGAGCCGTGAATGAAGACCAAAACCGCGTCGCAGGGAACCGTAGAAGGCGATGCGCCCGAGAGGGGTCTCGCTCAGGCTTTCTTTTCCCATCCGCCGGATTCCGTCTGCTGCCAGTAGGCAAGGTCGTGACCCGCCGCCCTGTACGCCGCCCAACGGTCGCGCGCGGCTTTCACCGCGTCATCGTCATTGCCGTCGAACAAATCGAAGCAGCGCTCAAAGTCGGCGACCTTTGCCGATTCCGCGCCGTCGGCCAGAAAAAGGAACGTCGCGCCGTTGGGATTTTCGTCTTTGGTGGTCAGCCACACCGGCTGATCCGCCGGGTGGCCGTCCTTTTCCGTTCCGTGGGGCAGCCATGAATCCGGACTGTAGGTCCACAGGTCGCCGCTCAACGCCTCGGCGCGCTCCTCCGAGCCGACAACGACCACGGCGCGCTTGCCCGCCGCCAGCGTTTTTTCCAGAAGCTTCGGCAAGGCCAGGGCCAGCGGCGCCTGTTGCAGGTGATAGAACGATATCTCCGTCATGACGCCACCCCCACCGGACCTATTTTTCGTGGTGATCCGCCACAAACCGGTCAAGCAGACGCACACCGAACCCCGTTCCGCCCTTGGGGATCGTCGGCTTGTCGGCCTTCCACCAGGTGACCCCGGCGATATCCAGATGCGCCCAGGGCGTATCGCCGACGAAGCGTTGCAGGAACTGCGCGGCGGTGATGCTGCCGCCCCAGCGTCCGCCAATATTCTTCATGTCGGCCACGTCGGATTTCAGCAGATCATCGTATTCCTTGCCCAAAGGCATGCGCCACAGGTGCTCACCCTCGGCCTCACCCGCATCGAACAACTTGGCGGCCAGATCGTCGTCATTGGAGAACAGCCCTGCCTTTTCCGTGCCCAGCGAAACCATGATGGCCCCGGTGAGGGTCGCGAGATCGATAATCGCCCTGGGTTTGAAGGTTTCCTTGCAGTACCAGATGGCGTCGGCCAGAACGAGGCGTCCCTCGGCATCCGTATTCAGCACCTCGATGGTCTGACCCGACATCGAGGTGACAATGTCGCCGGGCCGTTGCGCCGTTCCCGAGGGCATGTTTTCGACCAGCCCGACAATACCAACCACATCGGCCTTGGCCTTGCGCCCAGCCAG